>JABUSD010000091.1 GCA_021442845.1 Holdemanella sp. | reverse complement strand
ATTCATATAACGATCTTTAATCATCCATGCATAGCGATTTTCAGGATATAAGATCTTATTTTCCTGGTAGTTTAATACATCCTGTACTTCCTGTGGGAAGTCCTTATAAAATTCCTTCATGAATCCAATCACAAAGCGGGCTGCTTTGGCTACACTAAAGGATTCATCATCTGGAGTCAATAGCTTTACAGTCTTTAAATCGTAGCGGGCAGCATTTTTAAAGTTCTGGACTGCCTGTACCTGATCTTTTGTTGAGAATGGCTGATCTTCTGTTGATGCAAGCCATACCATCAATAGATGGGCAAAGGTTACATCCTTTTCATTCAATCCAGCATAGAATAATGGATTTAAATCAAACATTCTTAACTCAATATGGTTAATTCCATTCTTTTTAAGCGATTCTAAATTGTTTTCACCTGGTGGTTTTAAACGGATTGGATAATACAATTCACTTGGTGCTTTAATCCATCCTTCATTGACATAGCGTTCAATACTAGCTGCATAAGCATCAATGCTGGAATAGTCTAGAACAGGAGCAAAGGAATTCCAGTATCCCATTTCAGAACAGCGTACCGATGCCATTCCAGTCCATTCATCTTCATTGTATTTTCCTTTGGCAACATAAGAACCATCTAAAATGGGACTGGCTGCACTAATCGCCACTAAAATCCACCCATAGACAACCATTCGCTTTGCCAATGTTAAATAAACCGTATTTTTATAGGTAGTGTAATCTTTTTCATCGGATAAATCAAAATCTTTTTTTAAAAGTTCTTCATCAAAAGAGAAATTCACATGAATACCACTAAATGTCATCTTATAACGACCATAGCGATTGCTGAGATATTCCCTATATTGTGTCTTTGATGAGCTGATTCCCTCAAATAAGGCAATCGGAACATCGGCTTCATTGATGATATAAGGTGGATTGGAAAATGGCCATAGATATTCTTTAGGTTCTAGCTTTGATAATCTTCTTTGAATCTGATTGGTATATTCAATTAATTCATCGATAGCTTCCTTTACACTTTTATTGACACCGGTATTGCGGAAGAAAATGC
>JABUSD010000268.1 GCA_021442845.1 Holdemanella sp. | reverse complement strand
TTCTGATGCACTGTTCAAAATCATCTTTTGAAGTGGAATCAAAGTATCCATATCTTCCGGTTTCATCCGAATCTTAATATCCGGTTTTCGCGATAATACCCCATATCCACTACAAGGAACATCACATAGAATACGGTCATACAAACCGAAGGAAGCCAAATCTGTGGCATCCATACATTTTGGATAGACATTGGTAAATCCAAGCCTTTGTATATCATTTTCAATCAGCTTTACTCTATGTTCATGAAGATCTAAACAATCGATATGACCCGTATTGTCCATCATTTCCGCAATTGCCATTGTCTTTGTACCAGGTGCTGCACAACAGTCCAGTACATCTAAATCTTTTTTAATATCTAAATAATCCACAATGCGATAAGAACCTTCATCCTGTACACTCAGTTTTCCCTGTTTATACATATCCAATGAAGAAATGGTATTACCATCATATATATAAAGCTTTTTATAGACATGTTTAAAATTAGAATCAAGAATCGATTCATCCTTTACACGTACAAATAAAGGCATGCTCTGATTGGAATAACTAGCCATAGAAATAGCCTTTTCTTTACCATATTGTGCCTTCCACATTCTTAAAAGCCATAAAGGCATAGAATATAAAACCGATGCTCTTTCTAATTCATCTTCTGGTAATACAATCGCTTCCTTCTTTACCTTTCTTAAAATCGCATTGACAAAGCCACTGGATTTCTCCTTTTTGGCAATATTATTGGCTTCATTGATAATGGCATAGTCAGGAATCTTATCTAAGAAAAGAATCTGATAGATACTCATACAAAGCAGGACATCCATTTTCTTATTCACTTTTTTCAAAGCATATTGCTTGTATACATATTGAAGATAGGAATAGTTCTGCAGTGTACCATAAAAGATAGTGGTAGCGAGTGCACGATCCTTTTCATTTACTTCCTGCAGATGATTCTTAAGATATAGATTGGAATAGATGCCATTATAGATGACTTCATATAAGGCATGATAAACCCATTTTCGCATAGTTATTCCTCCAGCATATACGGATACATAGTAATATCCATTTTGATA
>JABUSD010000033.1 GCA_021442845.1 Holdemanella sp. | reverse complement strand
AAGAAAGAACAGATTGATGAATTAAAAGATGAACATGGAAAAGAAGTACCATTAGCCTGCGCCTTATTTGTAGAATATGGCAATCGTACAGTATACTTAGTGGGTGCATCGGATTATGATTATCGTCAATTCAAAGGGCCATATGCCATCCAGTGGAACATGATTCAAAGAGCTATTGATAAAGGGTATGCCTATTATGATTTCTATGGTATCAGTGGATATTTTGAAAAAGGCAAGGAAGGATATGGAGTCTTTGATTATAAACGCGGATACAATGCCAAGGTTTATGAATACATTGGAAACTTTGTATTGCCTATCAACAAGTTAAAATATTCTGTATATAACCGTTTGAAATCGGTTGAATAGTTGAAATAAAATCAGTATAATCAATACGTAGCGAAGAAAAGAAATAGTACATAGAAACTGTTGTCAAGAGAGGAACTGGGTGGTGAAAAGTTCTACAATAAGCCTATCGAATACACCTTGGAGCTTTCTTTTATAGACGTATTCCTGCGTTAAAGGATAGAGCGTTCTCATTTTATAATGGGAGAAGTAAGGTGGTACCGCGTATTTTACGTCCTTATAGAAGGACGTTTTTTTTTATTATAGGAGGATATATATGAATTTATTTGATGAATTAAAATGGCGAGGACTGATCAATGATATCACAAGCCCAGAAGTAGAAGATGTAGTCAACAACCAGAAAGTGACATTCTATATTGGAACCGATCCAACGGCCGATAGTTTGCACATTGGTCACTATTCATCTTTATTGATGGCAAAGCGTTTAGAAAAACATGGACATCACCCAATTATGCTTGTTGGAGGAGCCACAGGATTTATCGGGGATCCAAAGGCAACGGGAGAAAGAAATATGTTGACTGCGGAATTGTTGAAACACAATTTTGATGCCTTACATGCCCAGATCTCAAAATTATGGGGATTTGAAATGGTCAATAACCTGGACTGGACAAAGGATATTTCCATTATTGATTTCTTAAGAGACTATGGAAAGTTCTTTAATGTCAACTATATGATCAATAAGGAAACCGTGAAGAAAAGAT
>JABUSD010000065.1 GCA_021442845.1 Holdemanella sp. | reverse complement strand
TAGGGTGATATCACCCTAATCCGTTGTAGTGAAGGAGACATAATATGAGCAATGTTGTTAGATTGATTAGCTGTTCAAAAAGCGATTTTGAAAAGATGAGCCCAATGGAATTAAAAGAATCCATCCTTAAATCGGAAGGACGTGTCGTTTGTGGACAGCACTTATTGTTTGCATCAGAAGGATTAGTAAGAGGAATTACAAACACAGAGGTCATGTTCTCCTGGGGAGCAGACATGGTTCTGTTGAACACAATGGATATTGATCATCTTGAAAATAATAAAGGTTTACAAGGATTGACATATCAGGAATTGAAGGCAAGATGTAATCGTCCAATCGGTGTTTATTTAGGATGTCCAAAAGCAGGTAGCGAAGATGGAGGAAAGAAAGCCTTATATCGTCGTGAAGGAATGGTATGTACACCTGCTCACGTTGAAAAACTGGTAGAATGGGGAGTTGATTTCATTGTACTAGGCGGAAATCCAGGAAGTGGAACATCTATCAAGGATATTATTGAATGCACAAGATGGGTTAAAGAAAAATATGGTGATAAATTATTCGTATGGTCGGGAAAATGGGAAGATGGAATCAAAGAAAAAGTATTGGGAGATCCACTTGCTGATTATGATGCCAAAGAAGTTATCAAACAACTGATTGATGCAGGCGCAGACTGCATTAACCTTCCATGTCCAGGATCAAGAGCAAGCATTACAGTATCGGATATTCGCGATTTAGTAACTTATGTACATTCTTATAAGCCAGGAACACTAGCCATGTGCTTCTTGAATTCATCCTTAGAAGGAGCCGATCCAGACACTGTTCGTTTATGTGCATTAAAGATGAAAGAAACAGGAGCTGACATTCACGCTATTGGAGATGGTGGATTTGCTGGATGCACATGTCCAGAAAACATCTTCCAGTTAAGCGTTTCCTTAAAAGGAAAACCATATACATATTTTAGAATGGCTTCTGTAAATAAATAAAAAGAGAGGTTAAGATGGAACGATTGCTATGTCCAAGCATGATGTGTGCTGACTATGGAAAGTTAGCCAAGGAAGTGCAGGATTTA
>JABUSD010000423.1 GCA_021442845.1 Holdemanella sp. | reverse complement strand
AATCTCTTTTTTTATATCATCAACGACAATCGCTTTTAATTCCACGGTCTCACTTTCTTTAAATGCCATAAATATATACCTCCAATTCTATTCTACCCATTCTACTCATTCTTGTCAATAATTGGATAGAATGGGTTGTATTATCCATATCGATAATCCTCTAAATTGTGTTAGAATAGAACCATGAGTACAAAAAAAATCGCATTGCGTTCCTTATTGATCGCCTTAGCTTTAGTTTTCAGTTATATAGAAGCCCAGATTCCAGCCTTTGTTGCCATACCTGGTATGAAATTAGGATTGACCAATCTAGTCATTGTGGTGGCTTTATATAAGCTATCTTCCATGGATGCCATCGTATTAAATCTAATCCGTGTATTTATCGTCGGCATCACATTTGGAAATGGAGTATCGATGTTGTATGCCATGAGTGGAGCCATCCTATCTTTTATCACAATGGTCCTATTAAAGAAGTTTACATCTTTACATGTTGTAGCCATCAGTGTAGCTGGAGGCATCATGCATAATGTTGGGCAGATTCTTGTTGCGATGATGATTCTAGAATCATCCAAGTTATTATGGTATCTGCCATTCCTATGGGCATCTGGAATTGTATCCGGAGCCATTATCGGGATTGTCAGCGGCCTTACAATCAAACGTTTACCAGATATAAAATAAATCGGAGGAATCCTCCGATTTATTTATTATTCTTCAATTTCCACGATCAATTCATGTGGTAAGCACACGATGATTCCTGGTGTATCCTTAGAAATTGGTAAATCATAGACACAGATCTGGTTATCACAATTGGACTCAATGACATCCACAGTTCCATTCTTAATCTCTATGATATTATAATCCCCTGCTACATCCACTGTAATTGTCTGATCTTTACGCAAATCGTATTCACCATAGACTTTATTATACGAACGTACTATTACTTTATTTCCATTCTGCTGAACCATAAAGTAAATACCAAACAATCCTAGTGAAATCACAATCGCTCCAATAATAAAATATACTGATTTCTTGTTCATGCATATATAGTATCACATTTATTTGTATAATCAA
>JABUSD010000117.1 GCA_021442845.1 Holdemanella sp. | reverse complement strand
GAACCGAAGGATTTAATTTCTTATCCTCAAGTGCTTCAATAAATTTTTTATATGTTTTCTTATCACTATTTCCATTGCCAACAAATACCTGTCCAATATCAAAATATTCTACAATCTTATCCATACCCCCACAGTGATCTGCATCTGGATGTGTATTCACAACATAATCTAATTTCTTTATACCAAGTTTATTAATATAATCAACCACTTCATATTGATGATCATTATCCCCTGCATCAATCAATACATTCTTATCACTTTCAATTAAAATACAATCACTTTTTCCTGTATCAATAAAATGAATTCTACATGTATATTCGGATTCCTCTATTAACTGACAACCAGATAATAAAATAAAAATAGGTATAAACAACATTAATAATCTTTTCATACTTTCAAATCTGGATGTACATAGCGGTTTCTTTTAATTGTACCCTTTCCATATTGAATAGCCTGGACAGGACAACGATTAATGCAGGCACTGCACTTGCTGCATGTATTCTTTACCCATGTTGGTTTTCCATCCATAAGTTTTATCACATCCTGCGGACAGTTTCTTTCACATATACCACAATGAATACAAGCATCATTTGCATAGAACTTAGAAGTCTTATTGCAGAGTGTATACCCACATCCTACCAGATCCGATATTATAGTAACATTACTAATATTCATACTCTTATTCTGATAGATATCTGTTTTAATCTTTTGAAGTTCTTTCTTTGCATCCTTTAAGCGGTTATAGGTTTCATTCATAGGGGGTATCTGATAGAACAGCATAGAATTATCTGGCATCAATAAAGGTGTTACATAGTTTAATTTGATTTCTCTTTTTTGTAGTAATTTCTTTAGTTGAGAGCCTGCCTGCATAATACCACCACCACATGTGATGATGGCATAAACATAGTTCGCATTATTTATTGTCAATTCCTGAATGAATTCTTTCACAATTGCTGGCACTGAATAAAAATAGACAGGAAAGATAAAACCGATATTTTCATAATCTGTTACATCATAAACATATTCCTTGTTCAGTTCCAGAATTCTGATGGTAATAATCATTTCTGCCTC
>JABUSD010000020.1 GCA_021442845.1 Holdemanella sp. | reverse complement strand
TGTAGCTCTTGACAGTCTTGTCGGGTATGAGTACTTATGATCAGGTTGTTGATAACACAACCGCTTGTGATATTCCTTCTTTATTTAAACGATTCATGAATTCAATTTTTTGTGAGTTTGTAAACGATACCTTTTCACGTAAGGAAACTGGAGTTTCCTTGTATCGCGTACCCATCATACAGAATTTCATATTAGTCTCTCATTTCATTAAAATAGTCTTTTATTGCTTGTAAAGTTTTTTCTATATCTTCATCACTTAACGCATCGGATATAAACATCGCTTCAAACTGGGATGGGGCAAGGTAGATGCCTTTCTGTAACATATAGGAGAAATAATCAGCATATTTCTTTGTGTCACTGCTTGTCGCCTGTTCATAGTTTTCAACAGGAGTCTCTGTGAAATAGATGCACATCAAAGAGGCAATCTGATTGACACAGACTTTGCCATTGGAAAGCTTACGGATTTCATCAGCCATATGTTTTGTGTTTTTTTCTAATTTTATATAGATTTCGGGATAATTTTTTAAAATATTTAGTGTTGCAAGACCCGCTGTCGTTGCGATTGGATTCCCTGATAATGTACCTGCCTGATAGACAGGTCCTACAGGAGATACCATATCCATGATTTCCTTTTTTCCACCATAGGCACCAATAGGCATACCTCCACCAACAATTTTACCTAAGGTTGTCAGATCAGGTTTGATGTTGTAGTAGCCCTGGGCACCCGATAGACCAAGTCTAAAGCCAGTAATGACTTCATCAAAGATCAATAAGGCATGATTTTCTTCGGTAATCTTTCTTAATCCTTCCAGAAAGCCTTCTTTTGGAAGTACAACCCCCATATTGGCTGCCACCGGTTCTACAATTACACAGGCAATTTCATCTTTATTGGCATCAAATAATGCCTGTACGGAATCCAAATCGTTATAATTGGCAACCAATGTATCCTTTGTCACATCATAAGGAACTCCCTGGCTATCGGGTACGGATGTTGTTAAAGCCGCTGATCCTGCCTTTACCAATAAGGCATCCATATGTCCGTGGTAACATCCTTTGAATTTGATAATCTTATCTTTTTTAATTAT
>JABUSD010000113.1 GCA_021442845.1 Holdemanella sp. | reverse complement strand
TAATATAAGTATTATTATTCCAATGCTGGTCATGTTGATTCTGACAAGTTAGAAATTCGTATTGAACCCAATAAGGAAGCGCGTACTTTGACAATCAAGGATACAGGTATTGGTATGTCAAAGGAAGAATTAGAAGAAAATTTAGGAACGATTGCCAGATCAGGTTCTTTGGCTTTTAAGGAACAGTTAGAAAAATCGGAACAGGATGCCAGTGATATTGATATCATAGGTCAATTTGGGGTTGGATTCTATTCTGCCTTCATGGTTGCTTCTACAATTGAAGTCATCTCTAAAAAAGATGGAGAAGAAAAAGCCTATGTATGGAAAAGTGCAGGGGATGAAGGGTATACAATTGATGAAACAGATTATGAAGGAAATGGTACAACAATCATCCTTACATTAAAGGAAGATAGTGAAAATGAAGATTATTCCCAATATCTTGAAACATATACTTTGAAACAATTAATCAAGAAATATTCGGATTATATCCGTTATCCAATTCGTATGGTTGTGGAAAGTGAAAAGTTAAAAGAAGGTACAGAAGAAAGTGAAAGTCCTGAATATGAAACTGTATTTGAGGATGAAACATTAAATTCAATGGTTCCTTTATGGAAACGTGCGAAATCTTCCATCACGGAAGAAGAATACAATGAATTCTATAAGAATCATTTCTATGATTATCAGGATCCATGCCGTACCATTCATTTCAATATTGAAGGAAATGTAAGCTTTACATCTTTACTATACATCCCTTCTCGTGTTCCACAAGGGTACTACAACCAGGATTATAAGAAAGGATTACAATTGTATTGCCGTGGTGTCTTCATCATGGATCATGCCGAAGAACTACTGCCTGATTACTTACGTTTTGTCAAAGGATTAGTGGATTCCCAGGATTTATCCTTAAATATCTCTCGTGAAATGTTACAGCATAACCACCAGTTAAAGGTGATTGCTTCCCGTATTGAAAAGAAGGTATTATCCGAATTAACAACAATGTTGACAAAGGAAAGAGAAGCCTATGATGAATTCTATAAGAACTTCGGTATCAATCTAAAATTTGGCTGCTACAACAACTATGGAATGGATAAGGATAAATTACAGGATTTATTATTATTTGATT
>JABUSD010000105.1 GCA_021442845.1 Holdemanella sp. | reverse complement strand
ATCAAAGATGTAGCCATATTTCTTAATAAAGCTTTTCTGTGATCAGCAGTGCGTCCCAACCTACGATTCTTCATTGTTTCATCCTCCTACTGTTATTCAAAAGATTTAAAGAACAATCCAAGCTGGAACATCTTGTCCTTTACTTCTTTTAGTGACTTCTTACCTAAATTCTTAACGTGCATCATTTCATCTTCAGTCTTCTGAGTAAGTTCGTCGACAGTTTGGATTCCTGCACGCTTTAAACAGTTATATGAACGAACAGATAAATCCAAATCTTCAATCATCATCGTATTTACTTTCTTTGTGTTTTCCTTAACAGGCTGCTGAATCACAAAGCTTTCTTCCAGTCTTAATGTCGATAAGCTAACAAGGTTGTTTAAATAGTCTACACAGATTTTTGCAGCTTCACTAATAGCCTGCAATGGTGTGATAGAACCATCTGTTGTTACATTTACATGTACCTTGTCATATTTTGCATCCTGACCAACACGTGCTGGTTCTGATAAATAATCAGCCTTAAGAACCGGTGTAAACATAGTATCCATGGCAATTACGTTATCACCTAATCCATACTGATTTTTATTTTCAATTGAGCTCTTATATCCTGTTGATGTTGCGATATAGATAACCATTTCTAATGCAGAACCTTTTTCCAATGTACAGATAGGTTGATCAATATCTACGACTTCAACTTCCTCCGGACAGATTAAATCAGCTGCTGTAATCGTTGCTGGTCCTTTCTTTGAAATGCGTAATTCCTGTACACCTTCACCATCACTTGCAAGCTTAATCGCTTTTAAGTTTAATGTAAGGATATTCACATCTTCTAATAAACCTTCAATATTTGTATCAGCAACATTCATTCCTTCAATTTGGAATCCAATGATTCCCGTTCCAGGAAGGTTTGAAATCATTATTTGGCATAATGTATTTCCAACTGTTGTTCCAAATCCTCTTTCTAGAGGTTCAAACACATAAGATCCAGTATTTTTTTCTTCATCCACAAATTCTTTATGAAAAGAAGCTCTTTCGAATTCCTGCATCTTTATTCCTCCTTACTATCCACGAGGTCTCTTTGGTGGACGACATCCATTGTGTGGAATAGGTGTAACATCATTGATCATTGTGATGTC
>JABUSD010000205.1 GCA_021442845.1 Holdemanella sp. | reverse complement strand
ATCAAAGATGTAGCCATATTTCTTAATAAAGCTTTTCTGTGATCAGCAGTGCGTCCCAATCTACGATTCTTCATTGTTTGGCCCTCCTACTCATTACTTGATTTGAAAGATAATCCAAGTGAATAAATCTTTTCCTTAACTTCTTTCAAAGATTTCTTACCTAAATTACGAACATGAATCATTTCCTCTTCGGTTTTTTGTGTTAATTCTTCAACGGTAGTAATACCAGCACGTTTTAGACAGTTGTATGAACGAACTGATAATTCTAAATCTTCGATCATCTTTGTCTGAATTGTGTTTACTGGTTCTTCTTCCACTTCTTCATTAACTTCATTTGAGTCTAATGATAATTCATCAACGTTTTGTAAAATCTCTAAGTGATCTCTTAAAATTTTGCTTGCGATAGATAATGCATCCGATGGCATAATTGTACCATTTGTCTGGATTTCCATAGTTAGAGTATCACTTACTGTATTTCCTTCAGCTACTGTTTCAACGTTATAGCTAACATTTGTAACTGGTCTATAGATAGAATCTGTATAAATTGTACCTAAAGGCTGACCTTCGTTCTGGTATAGATGTTTATTAGTATCAGCTCTAACAAATCCTCTACCAAGACGAGCCTGCATTTCCATATCAATGCTTCCACCTTCAGATAACGTACAAATCAGTAAATCTGGGTTTAATACTTCAACTCCCGTAGGCAATTCAATATCACCTGCTTTTACAACGCATGGCCCAGATTTGTTGATGCGTAATGTATGTACTTCATTATCATGAATATCGATGTCTAGAATCATTTTCTTAATATTAAGAATAATAGTCGCAACATCTTCTTTCACACCTTCAATTCCTGTAAATTCATGATATACTCCATCAATACGAATGCAGTATACAGCTCCACCAGGAATCGATGAAATAAGTACACGACGTAAGGCATTTCCTAATGGTGTACCTAAACGGTACTCTAAAGGTTTAAATACAAACTTACCGTAGTTTTCTTTTTCTTCGATTGTTATGATTTCATATTCTCTTGTCATTAGGACACCTCCTTATACTATTTTATTAACCACGTGGACGTTTTGGTGGACGACATCCATTGTGTGGAATAGGTGTAACATCATTGATCATTGTGATGTC
>JABUSD010000406.1 GCA_021442845.1 Holdemanella sp. | reverse complement strand
TTTTTTAAAGAAGGATGATATATATGCAGCTATTTTTAACAAGTTCACCAACGGGGCCTTTTGATGGATCTCGCACTACGGATGGGCTGGATGAAATGAATCATTTTGTCGATAATCTAAGAAGTGTATGGAAAGCGAATTCGAATGTATTATTAATCGCAGCGTATCCTTACCGCTATGATGGAAATGATGAAATGTGCGACTATTTTAGAAATGTATTTCTCAACAAAGGATTTACAATGTCCCATTTTGATTTATGTGATGCCCGCTATGTCTTTTCAAAGAAAGAGATTGAAGCTTATGATGTACTGATCTTAGCCGGAGGTCATGTCATTGAACAACATGCATTCTTTAAAGATATTCATCTAAAGGAATGTCTACAAGATTATAATGGCATTGTGATTGGAATCAGTGCTGGTTCTATGAACAGTGCTAGAATTGTCTATAACCAGGTAGAAGAACCGGGGGAAGGATTGGATCCGGATTTTCCAAGATTTCTAGATGGACTTGGATTAACGGAACGACAGATTGTACCCCATCTACAGATGATTGATCATGGATGGGTTGATGGAAGAAGAACTTTACATGACTGGATTTTAGATGATACATACAATCACTGTTACTATGGACTTTTGGATGGAAGCTATATCTGGTCAGACAATGGAAAAGAGACATTATGGGGAGAATCCTATCTATTAAAGGATGGACAGATCATCCCTTATTCAAAAGAAAACGAGGTTATACAATTATGAAAGTAAATACGATTGATTTGCATATGCACTCATGCCATTCCTTAGATGGCGAAAAGAGTGTACAGGAACTGGTTGATATTGCTAAAGAGAGTGGTGTCGATGTGATTGCGATTGCCGATCATAACACGACAAAAGCCTATAAAGATGAAGTCGATTTAAAAGGAGTGACTATCATTCCTGCCATTGAATTAGACTGTCAGTTTCAGGGAAAGGATTTCCATATATTAGGTTATGGCATTGATCCTATGCATCCAGTATGGGATGAAATCTGTGAAAGTGTTGATACCATGGAAAAGAATTCCGGTTTAGCTCGTCTTGAAATCATCACAAAGGAAATGGGAATTCAAGTGGATAAAAAAGAAGAGGTTAGAGATTTAAAATGTATTTCA
>JABUSD010000149.1 GCA_021442845.1 Holdemanella sp. | reverse complement strand
TTCGATAAAATAAATGAATGTTTATGCATTTATCTTTAACATAAATAAGCGATAAATTTTATCCAAATATTCTTTGGATGTAAAAACAACCTTAAATCCATTTGAAAGGAAAGTTCCATAATGCTTATTTTCTTTAGCTTCTAACATCTGGTTGAAATATTTATTTGCATCTGTATACTTTTTTGATTTCGCTGGCGTATCATTCTTTGTGACAAATTCCTTGCATTTTTCTATATCTGCAATTTGCCCTTTTGCATAGCAGGCTGTCAGATATTTTAGATAAAGATACTGCTTAAATAAGTTTCCGCGGGAAACGCTCTTCTTGGACATGCGATAACACAATACCTCTTCATTTACATTTCCAAGTTTAAATCCATTCATGATTGCTCTATGCTGAAAATCAAGATCTTCTATCGTATCGATAATGCGATATCCATTATTCTTATCATAGACTTCCTTCTTTACAAGATATGTTGGATGTACCATACAATTGCTGTATCTGGATAATCGGCTGATCTTTTCATGTGTATCCGGAATCTTACCTACCTTATACATCATTTTGCCATCATCATCAATGACTCGGATATTCCCACCGATAAAATCTAAATTGTTTTTTAATAAGTAATCCATTTCAATCTCTAAACGATTTGGAAGCGCAATATCATCGGCATCCATTATCGCAATATAATCACATGTACATAGTGAAATGGCATAATTTATAGCACTGGCTCTTCCATGTGCATTTGGATTTATGTCAAATACAATACGTGGATCCTTCTTCTGATATTCACGGATTACACGTTTATGATCTTCATTTTTTTCATTATCAAGTACAATGACATATTCAATGTCTTTGTATGTCTGATTTAAAATTGATTCAATGGATTCTTTGATGATAGATACATCCTCTTTATATGTACACATGGCTACTGAAATAGTAGGCATTCATAATCCCTCCAGTTCTTTAATTTACACATACTATAGTATAATAGAAATGGTAATTTTATGCATTATAAAAGTGTAAAAGTGATTTTATCTGCAAACAATGGAATGAATCTATATAGAGGCTGTCAGCATGGATGCATCTATTGGATGCTATCCGATGCAGCATGATTTTGAAGATATTGAAGTAAAAGAAAATG
>JABUSD010000066.1 GCA_021442845.1 Holdemanella sp. | reverse complement strand
GTCTTTGTCTTTACAACTTCATCATCATCTGGATCATAGTCAGCAGGTGTGAATAATTCAGAATCAAGGAATGCTTCACTCAATCCTTCCTTGTTCTTCTTTTGAAGACGTGTCTTCTGTTTGCGAATCTGATCTTCCAGTTTATCGATTGTCTTATCAATGGCATTATTCAAATCATCATCGACAACCTCTGCTCTTAGAATCGCATGTTTTGTGGGGATTGTTACTTCAATTTTCTGTTTAGTTGGATATGTACGAATCAGCACATGAGCCACATCCTCATCTGCGATAATAAAGTACTTGTGAAGTCTATTCAGTTTCTTTTCCAGTTTCTCCTGAATATCCTCCGTAATTGAAATGTTTTTTCCTACAATATTGATTTTCATATACAATATCCTCCTTTAGTTACTTAAATTATAAAACAGATGATACATATACAAAATCAAGTACCAACTTTACCATATTTATTACCATTGATTCCACTTACCATTGATAGTAAAATTGAATCGGTTAAGGAGAAACAATATGAACTATGGATTAATTGGAGAAAAGCTAGGCCATTCCTATTCTAAATTCATACAGGAAAGATTATTAGATAACTATACATATGAAATTCATCCCATCCCAAAAGAAAAACTGGATGCATTTATGAAGAAGAAGGATTTTAAAGGCATCAATGTTACAATCCCTTATAAAGAAAAGGTATTACCCTATTTAGATTTTATTGATGAAAAAGCCAAAAGGATCGGTGCTGTGAATACCATTGTCAATAAGAATAATAAGCTATATGGATATAATACCGACTATTATGGCTTTGATTATATGATCAAAGTCCATAATATAAATTTAAAAGATAAAACCATTCTAATCTTAGGAGCAGGCGGTGCTTCCAAAGCTATCCAGGAAGTCTGTAAAGATCATAACTGCAAAGAATTGATTATGACAGCTACAAGGCAAAGAGATAATATTGTTACAATTGATGAAGTCTATAAACGAAGTGATGATATTGATATCATCATCAATACAACACCATGTGGTATGTATCCCAATATATATACAAAAGCATGTGATGTATCTAAATTTAAAAACTGTAAAGCCGTCATCGATGTTGTATACAATCCCATCAATACAGAATTATGTCT
>JABUSD010000340.1 GCA_021442845.1 Holdemanella sp. | reverse complement strand
AGAAAATAAAAAGGAAGGATTCTCCAAATTAAGAAGGAAAATGTTAGTAGGAAGTATCTACTACAACCAGATAGATATCAATAGCTTAAAGGAAGATGTAATAGAAGTCTACCGAAGTGAAGTTTTAGAAGGAGTAGCCAATAAACAAAGAGATAAGATGGCTGTACTTGCTTATGACTGTTATGGAGGAAATAAAGCGTTTGCCTGTGATTTCTATAAATCTAGAGATTTATTGTTGGAATTGATGGAGTTATGGCCTGAAAAGAATGGCCAGTGGGCCAATACATTAGGTTATATCTATTACTATGGACGATGCAATGATGGCATTCCAGAATATGATAAAGCCTTTAAATGCTTCTCTTTAGGGGATGCCTATGGATATTATGAATCTACCTATAAATTAGCAGATATGTATTTAAAAGGAAGAGGTGTCATACAGGATGAAAGGGCAGCCTATTATCTGATCTATCATAACTATGATGAAAATCTAAATAAATTCTTAGAAAGAAAAGATAATGTATTAGCGGATTTAGCTTTACGAGTAGGAAGTATGACATATAAAGGGCAGGGAGTTGAAAAAAATCGCTACAATGCCTATTGGTATTATCTTGTTGCTGAATATGCGATAAAGGAAAGAATGAAAGTCAATCGCTTCTTTGGAAACAAGAAGGTATATGATATCATCCAGAAAGGCTTGGAAAAGTGTAGAAGTCATTTAAAATTAAAGAATGGAACTGTACTTTATAATAATTATCCAATGGGAATTGAAAGTGCATTAATGGATAATCATATTGTAAAGGTTACTGTAAAAGAAAAGGATGATGTCTATACATTTGAAACAACACGATTAAAAAGTGATAAGCGAATTATTGTCGCATCGGTTGAAAATAGTTATGTAGAATTTCTAGATAAAACAATCGATTATTGTGATAATATAACCTTTATTCATATTATGGATCGATCAAATTCCTTTATATGTGATGAATATCGATTTGATTTCACAAACAATCTAATTAACTTCTATTTATTTGACTCCATTGTTGCGGTTATAGAATTTGAATATTTTACATTCTACTTAAATGATGATGGAAAAGATGATCGAAATATGACTTAAAAAACGGTTCACTATTTAGAACCGTTTTTAATATCTTTTGCACATG
>JABUSD010000079.1 GCA_021442845.1 Holdemanella sp. | reverse complement strand
AGGCAAGTATTACTCTGATACCAAAACCAGAGAAAGACCCAACCAAAAAGGAGAACTATTGGCCAATCTCACTAATGAACATTAATGCAAAGATTGTCACTAAATACTTCTCAAAGATGATGATGCTTAATACACCTAAGAAGATGGTACTTAAATCCATTAATTTATTGGCAAGCGGTGATCCGGCATCCCCTGGTGCCAATGAAATCGTAGTACTTGTCGCAACCGCAATAGCTGATAATTCCAGCACGGTATTCTGCTTAGCATCCAAAGAAGCAATGGTATCGGCATAGCTTTCCGGATTGGAACATTTATTGGCTAAGGGAATGAATGACAATAGTGCAAGCAATAGACTTCCTACAATTAAGCCAACAGTCACAGGTTGAATTTTTGTCAATATTTTTTTCATAAATACCTCCTATACAACAACAACCAACGATACAATTTCTATACATAATAATATGACAGAAAAAACAGACAAATTGTTTCTTGTAAATAATAATACAAACAGACCAAACAGAAAGAACATGATCAATGTCATTGTTTTAAAAAGGATAAGAATGGTATGACTTACTTCCATCTTTTCAATCCATATATTCATAAATCCAAATAGTAAATAAATACTTACTAATATACCAGCTGCATACCATAAAAATGTTCCATCTGGATTTACCATATATAATAAGGAAAGACATACCATCAGATAGATACATCCATGTAAAATAAACCTTTTCATACATATCCATTATACATGAAATGCAAAATACTTTTAGTCCATAATGGACTGTGTTATACTGTTTATGTACTACTATTTTAAACTTCCTAAAAACTAGGATATCCATACCCATGCGCAAACTTGTGGATATTCTAAAAAAAGCAGAAGCAGAAACGCTTCTGTTTTTGTTTATCCTTCTTTAGATACTTCCCAGAAATAGATGCTGGCAATGCTTCCATAAGGAGAGAACCTTTTTTTATATCGCTCAAAGCGTTTTTTATCCAATTCCTTATGGTGATAGACTTTACAGATTCCTCTTTGAATGGCTAAGTCTTTATAGCTTAAGATATCCATACGATCTAAACTATGCAGCATCAACATTTCCGCTGTCCATGTACCAATACCCGGTAGTGAAGATAATTCCTTTATAATTTCCTCATCATTT
>JABUSD010000111.1 GCA_021442845.1 Holdemanella sp. | reverse complement strand
TTCAAAAACTTCATTCATAAAGGAAATATCAAGAATTCCCATTAGATCAAAGCGGAATCCATCCACATCAAACCATTCGATAATGCGTCTTACCGTTGTAAGGAAATATTGTCTTGCCATCGGTACCTGGATATCAATATCATTTCCACACCAGCTTCCATTGGAGAGTTCGCCATCGTGGTTCATTAAGAAATAATAGTCAGGTATTAAGCGATCCAGATCAAAGGATTGTTTGGTAAAGACATGATTAAAGACTAAATCCAGATTCACACGAATACCTGCGCTATGTAATTTTTCCACCATATCGATAAATTCCTGCACACGGCAGATTGCATTTTCCGGATTGGTTGAATAGCTTCCTTCCAGTACTCTAAACTGAACGGGATCATATCCCCAGTTATAGAAATGATCGGGATGTTCTTCATCTACACTTCCAAAGTCAAAGACAGGCATTAACTGCACATGGGTAATACCCAATGATTTTAAATAAGAGAATCCAACTTCCTTGCGGATTGTTGTTGGATTTTCTTCCACAAACCCTTTGAATGTCTTTGGATAGGCAATCTTTAAGCCTTTCTGGCTTGTCATATCACGAATATTCGCTTCATATAGAATCGCATCACAATACGATTTCATCTCTGGTAAAGGATATTTCTTTGGTAAGCGGATGTCTTTCAGATCCACAATAACGCTATATCTTCCATTTGTTGTCGAGAAAGATGTATAGGGATCGCGAATCTCACTCCATCTTCCATGGTTCTTCACCAGAAATGAATATTTCGCATTCTTTAAATCTTCATGCACTTCATAAGTAAAGATTCCATCGTCATCCTTTTTCATTTCATAAGCGCTTGTTATACCATTCTTAATAACCTGCAGCTGAATGCGATAGGCAACCGGTGACCATAATTTGAATGTACTCTTTTCCTTTGTATAGGTACATCCTAAATCACCTTTATCATATACATAACGCTTTGTGAAATATTCTGTCTTTACAATATGTCCATAACGGCAATATACATATCGTCCAAATTCATTATATATTCTATATTCCCTACCCACCTGAATATCTTCATCCAGTTTTAACTGGTATAAAGTATATCCATCTGGTTTTGGTTCTACGGTCTGAATACTTGCTGGTATAATTTCTCCACCTTCATTTTTCACATGGAAATAATTTT
>JABUSD010000004.1 GCA_021442845.1 Holdemanella sp. | reverse complement strand
AGATGTATAATTTTTGTAAATAGAATAGAGAGGATTAACAAATGAAAAAACTAATAAGTCTTACCCTTTCTTTACTGATGGCATTCAACATTGCCAATCTTCCTGCAAAGGCAGAAGAAGTAGAGAAGGAACCTGTTGATGTGATTGAAACGGAAGAACAAGTTGAAGTGGAAACCAATGATATCAATGTACAGGATCTTGCAGATTGTGTTTATCAGACAAAGGACAAATTCTTTGTGGATCAGGAATCATTGAATGATTTAGTTTCTGGCTTCACATTTATGGATCGTGAAAGATGGCAAGAAATGGTTATTGATCAAACATATGAATTGGATGGATTCTTTTTAGAAAATGAGACACCAACTACATTTGATTTTATTGTTGCTAATCCAGGAGCTACCTATAAAATCCGTTTTAAGGCAAAGACTAACTATTATACCGGAACATATACACATAGTTTCTATGCAGCAACATTAAAGGATTTAAGCGAATATACAGCTGTAATTCCTGAAGGAACTACATACTTTGTTGGAACAGAGGATCGTCTTTATAACCATATAAAGGGTGCCTATGCCTATGTCATGGTGAATGGAAATCCTATATATCTTTACTACCATGCACAAGAAATCTCTGTAGATTGTATTAAAGATGCAGGTGGAAATACAGTAACAGATGATGTAATCTATTCAACACCTGGAGAATATACGGTTTATTTCAAATCCTATATGAATGGTTATTTCAATACTTGTACAGCTAAATTTGAAGTCATCGGTATCAACAATTTAGAACGATACAATGTTGAAAAACCATTAGGAGCGGATTATTTCATTTCCGATGAATCAGACTTTGATGCCTATATCAATGCATTCCAGCTTGTACTTATTAATAAATCAACATCTACAGCTGAAAAGTATTTATATCCAGGACAGGATGTCGTTGTCGATCGTTATGTAGATGAAAATACAGGCGAAGAAGTAAGTGCGCAGTATGTATCTCAGAATCTTGGAACATATACTGTCTACTTTAAAGGAGCACAAGGAACTTCTTATTACAACCAGGCAAGTTGTACTTTTGAAGTAAAGAATGGAAAATTATTAAGCTATTATAATAGCTTTAACAAAGGTACTATGGTTTATGGAGCAAATGCTCTTAATATAATCAATAAATTTATATATAAATATGATA
>JABUSD010000291.1 GCA_021442845.1 Holdemanella sp. | reverse complement strand
TAATCCCATTTCAATTGCTGCATAATGAACATGTGCTGCAGCTAGAGATAAATCAACTGTCCCAATTAGTAAGTCATTTAAATCAATTTTTGGTTTACCTTGATTACAAAATCAGATAGTTCAAGGCTATCAACGCGAAGACAAAATGCTTTATACAGATGACATTGACAACCTATGATGAATCTTTATGCAGGATATTAGAACCAAATGTCTGTACAACAAAAGCAAGAGTAGAGGTATTAAAAACCCTTCACAAAGAAGGCATACCAACGATTGTCTGGCTTAGTCCTATTCTTCCTTTTATCAATGACAGCGAAGAAAATCGAATCCAGCTTTTAAACTGCTGCATAGAGGCAAAGGTATATGGCATCATCTGCTTTGGCTTTTGGCTTACATTAAGAGAAGGAAACAGGGAATATTTCTATCAGAAACTGGATGAGCATTTCCCTGGATTAAAGGAAAAATACATATACACATCGACTTATGTATATATTCCATTCTACATGCGAAAAACATCCTATTCTTCATGATAATGAACAGATTTTCAAATATCTGAATACATTTGAACAGTTGACATTATTCTAAAAAAAAGAGGTTATCCAATCTGATAACCTCTCATTACTTTGCCGCTTCTAGATTTTGTGTTTCTTCGATTTCTGAAATCATATCAATACGAATCTGGTGTCTTCCACCTTCATATTCACCCGTTAGCCAGGCATCTACAATCATCTTGGCAAGTTCCTGTCCAACAACTCTTGCACCGAATGCCAACATATTTGTGTTGTTGTGTTCTCTGGATAATTTAGCGGTATAAGGTTCGCTACATAGGATACAGCGAATTCCTTTTACCTTGTTGGCAGCCATAGAGATTCCTCCACCGGTTCCACAGATGACAATCCCCTTGTCCACTTCATGCGATGCAACTGCTTTGGCAACTTTATATCCGGAGATTGGATAGTTGAATCGTTCGGTTGAATCAGTACCATAATTGATCACTTCATATCCATATGTTTCTTCAATATACTGTTTAATGATAGTCTTCATTTCAACAGCGACATGATCATTTCCAATTCCAATTTTCATATTAGTTCATCTCCTTGAGATTTTTTACAAGTTCATCATATGTCTTATCCTTACCAAATAAGGCACTTGTTCCTAAGATGAATCCATCACATCCCATATCACTC
>JABUSD010000350.1 GCA_021442845.1 Holdemanella sp. | reverse complement strand
AAATATATCATCCAGGATTTACTTCGTAAAAAATATGCATTTGATGGCATTATCTGTACAGACTGGGGTGTTGTACAGCCATCCGATGAATTCTATCTATTCCGCAGTGGGAAAAACTTTGGATTGGAAGAAAAGAACAGCGTTGAACTTCATACCCTTGCCATTGAAAATGGAATTGATCAGTTCGGTGGAAACAATGAAAAAGAACCCGTATTAAAAGCTTTTGAAATATTAAAAGAAAAATATGGAGAAGATGTTCTAAAAGAAAGATTAAACATTACGGCTAAACGCTTATTAAAAGCTATGTTCAGATGTGGTCTATTTGATGATCCATATCTAGATGAAAAGGAATCCGTAAAAGTTACAGGATGTGAAGAATATTCTCAAAAAGGTTATGAAGCCCAGTTAAAATCATTAGTATTATTAAAGAATGAAAAGGTTCTACCAGTAAAAGAAAAAAAGAAAGTATATATACCAAATCGTACATTAAAGGAAAGGATGTCTTTCTTTTTGACAAAGATTCCAGAACAGACAATCAATCCGATCGATACGGATCTATGTAATAAATACTTTGATAGAGTGGATGATGTTAATGAAGCTGATTTTGGACTTGTCTTCATTGAAAGTCCAATCTGTGACTGTTTTGATGTAGAAGAATTTAAGAATGGCGGAAATGGATATCTACCAATCATGCTACAATACCGACCATATACAGCTGTAGATGCAAGAGAAGTCAGTATTGCCGGTGGAGATCCACGTGAAAAATCAACAAATAGAAGCTATAAGAACAAGACGAATACAGCCTGCAACGAATATGATTTAGATAATGTCATCAACACAAAGAAGGCATTAGGAAATAAGCCATTAATCGTTGTTATTCGTATGCACAACAGTACTGTATTAAGTGAATTAGAACCATATGCGGATGCCATCCTATGTGATTTTGGCGTACAGATGCAAGCAATCCTTGATACATTAAGCGGAAAGAATGAGCCAAGTGGACTTCTTCCAATCCAGCTACCAAAGAATATGACAACGGTTGAAAAACACTGTGAGGATATGCCATTTGATTTAGATGTATATACAGACAGTGTAGGCAATGCCTATGATTTTGGTTTTGGATTAAACTTTACCGGTATCATCCAGGATGAACGAAATAAGAAATATCATAAATAATAACGGACCCATT
>JABUSD010000126.1 GCA_021442845.1 Holdemanella sp. | reverse complement strand
GAAATTAAAATTGAAAGAGTGGATATGAACCAATGCAATATTTCAAATATAGTAGATGTGGAATATAAAGGAACAGCGGTTAAACAAAAACCTGTCATTACTTATGGAGATCTTTCTTTGGAAGAAGGAAAAGAATATAAGATTAAAGGGTATGTAGGTAATACTAGAATTGGTTTGGCAACTATTACAATTCAAGGTTTAAATGACTTTAAATCCACAAAAGAGATAACATTTAAAATCACACCAGGCGCTATAAAAGGATTATCGGAGAAGACAAAAGACACAAGTTCGGTAACGGTAGAATGGGATTCTGTACCAAATTGTAGTGGGTATCAGGTATCCTATAAAACGCCATATACTGATTATCTTTACTATGATACATGGACTAGAGAAACGAAATTAGTTGTTGGTGCATCAATGGATATTGAAGTCTGGGTTAGAGCCTATGTGATTGAAAATGGAACACGAATAGATGGGGATTGGGGTAAACCAATTAATGTAAGGACAACGGATATTCCAGTCTATGTTGCACCGCAACCAACACAGAATTCCAATTCCAATGCATATCAATCATATAGCTATATGGTATGGATTTCAAGTACAGGGAAATGTTATCATTCTAAATCAAGTTGCAGCAGAATGAAAAATGCATGGCAAGTTTCTGTAACAGAAGCACAGAGTATGGGATTGAGGTCGTGTAGTAAATGTCGGCCATAAATTTATTATGAATCATAGAGTGTTAACTTTATGATTCTTTTTAATTAGATGCATAAATGATGGCACAAATAAATTTATACTAATAAGTGATGATACTGAATAGTTAGTTTATGCTACTATAGAATTGTAAAACTTGTTATAAAGGAGATGTAACATGCCAAAAACAGAATTAGAGTATAATCCATATCTTAATGAGACAATCGTTCGTTTTAATGGAAAAGAACCTAAGATTAATAGCCTTGTTGAAAAATATGATAAAGAGATCTTTCAGAAATGGATTCAGTTCATTCCTGATATTTTCCATGATGAAATGAATGGATATGATTTTGATTTAGAATTCACTGGTACAGAACTGGATTTTAATGAATTGAAACAAGCATTTAAAAAATCAAAAGTAACGGAGGAAATGGTTCGTTTAATCCATATGAAACCATTAGAAAATCGTTATCAGAAATTAGAAAGAATATCCCAATTGTTG
>JABUSD010000407.1 GCA_021442845.1 Holdemanella sp. | reverse complement strand
GATTATATCCGTGATATTTCCAAGATGTGGAAAAACATTCCCATTATTATCGTATTTACCAAATCGTATTCCGATGTTGAAAAGAATGAGAATATCTTAAAGTTCAATATGGAATTAAATACATATAAACATCGAAATGAATTGAATATTAAGACAGTCATCCCAGTTGTTGCCAGAAGTCTTGCGATTACCGAGAATTATGTTGTTCCATCAAGTGGATTGGATGCTTTGATTAAGGAAACCATTCTGCTTGTACCAGAGGCCAAGTCCGTTTCCATCGGTTCTATAAAGAGCATTGATTTAAAGATTAAAAGAGGCATGGCCAATTCTCTTGTGGCCGCTACTACAACGGCAGCAGGGGCTGTAGGAGCACTTCCTATGCCAACCCCAGATGCGATGATTTTAACCCCAATGCAGGGTATGATGTTTAAATCCATTGCGGAAATCTATGATGTCAAGGATGATAAGATGATCAATTCTGTCATCAATGAACTGATTAAAGCAGGCGCAACGGCCATGGTTGGAAAGACTTTAATCAATGCCTTAAAGGCAGTACCTATTGCTGGTTCTGTATTAAATGCAGTCGTAGCAGGCTGCATTACAGCGATTTCAGGAGAAGTCTGTGTCGCAACCTTTGAAAAGGTATATACACATGAACTGGATGTATCCTCCATCGATTTCTCCAATCGCATTGCCGATCTGTTTAAACGCTATCTTCCTGTCTTTATGTCACAGATCAAGCCTTATATCGATACGGGTGATTTTAATTCCCTGCTTTTAAATTTAGGCACTTTATTCTTATCAAAAAATAAGGAGTAGACCACATCTACTCCTTATTCAATTTCATCGACAATAATATAATTCAAAGGAACATCGTCTTCATTTAAATTGGCTTTTCCATCGCAAATGATCGCATCAAAATCATTGGAATCAATAAAGGAACAGAATCCTTTGATATGCAGTTTTGAGGAATCAATCAATAGATATTTATTCACAGATTGTTTCAATACCTGGTTTTTAATATCCATCGTTTCCATATCGGCTGTATAGACCATCCGTGTATCGGGATCAATGCCTGCACAGCTGATAAAACAGTTATCGAAATTAAACATGGATAATGTGTTTCTTGTGATAGGCCCCACTGCCATCTTATATTCAGGCAAGATTTTTCCACCGACAAAGAATAGTTCGATATTTTCATTTTCTATAAAGGAAT
>JABUSD010000307.1 GCA_021442845.1 Holdemanella sp. | reverse complement strand
TGTAGTGCACTGATAAAGTTGGACTAATAAATTTATAATTCACATATTTCATTGATTTTATTAATTTCTTCTTCGCTAAAAGATATATTGTTTATTGCCATGATATTATCTAGAATCTGTTCAGGTTTAGATGCACCAATTAATACAGATGTAATGGCATTATCTTTTAACACCCATGAAAGTGCCATCTGGGCTAAAGACTGGTTTCTGGATTGTGCCATTTCATTCAATTTTTTGATTTTCATTAATGTCTTTTCATCCAGCCTGGATTCTTTCAAGAAACGACCATCGGTTTTAATACGACTATCTTCAGGAATACCATGTAGATACCGATTGGTTAATAATCCTTGTGCTAATGGTGAGAAACAGATAATACCTTTATCCAATGTCTTTGCCATTTCTTTTAATCCATTGTTTTCAATTGTACGATCAAAGATGCTATAACGGTTCTGATTGATGATAAAAGGAACATTTCTTTCCGTTAATATCTTAGTTGCTTTTTCAAGGGTAGGACCATCATAGTTCGATAAACCAACATATAAAGCTTTTCCACTGCGTACAATCTGTTCTAGTGCACCCATTGTTTCTTCTAATGGCGTGTTCGGATCCATTCTATGATGATAGAAGATATCAACATAATCCAATCCTAAGCGTTCTAATGATTGATTTAAACTGGCAATCAAGTATTTACGACTACCCCAGTTTCCATAAGGACCATCCCACATTTCATAGCCTGCTTTTGTAGAGATGATCAATTCATCACGATAAGGGGCTAGATCTGTTTTTAAAATCTTTCCAAAGTTAATTTCCGCACTACCTGGATCAGGTCCATAATTGTTTGCCAGATCAAAGTGAGTAATCCCATTATCAAATGCTGTAAAACATAACTGTTTCATTGTTTCCATATCAGCATGATCACCAAAGTTATGCCATAAACCAAAGGATACAGCAGGAAGTAATAATCCACTGTTTCCACATCGATTATATTTCATCTTTTCATATCTGTTTTTATCTGCAATATACATATAGTAAATCTCCTTTAATTCAATTCTATTATTAATCTGTATTTGTTTCAATTGGATAAAATATAGAATTCATAGGGGAGTAATTAAACAAACGGTTACGCAATAAATGTTTAATAAGGTGACTGAAGGAGAAAAGATGGTTCGTGTCTACTTTTATTGACTGCTACAATTGATGTGGTGGAATATTGAAGAAATGCAT
>JABUSD010000203.1 GCA_021442845.1 Holdemanella sp. | reverse complement strand
CTTTTCTTTATCTAATAATGTAACTTCATTGATTGTTGGTTCATCAACGATTTCTTCATCGGCAGCATAATTGAAATCAACTTCATCCACGCTGACTGCTTCTGTTTCCGCTGATTTAAGCTCTTCAATCTTCTGCTGTTGTTTATAAGCACGTTCTTTTGCCTTTTTCGCTTCGTATTCTTCCTGCATCTTTTTAGAAATAGCCATGTAGTCAATACCTAATTCCTTCATTTCAGATTCAGACTTGATATCAATACGACGATTTGTCAATTTTACAGCTAAACGCGCATTCTTTCCTTTTTTACCAATCGCAAGCGATAACTGGTTATCCGCAACAACAACAATCAATCCATCCTTTACATCTGGATTTGGAATAACAGCCAATCCTTCGGATGGTGACAAGGCATTGGCAATCAATTCTGAAATGTTGTCAGACCATTCAAAGATATCAATCTTTTCCCCATTCAATTCATTGATGATTGTCTGTACACGAGATCCTCTTGGTCCGATACATGCTCCAATTGGATCGATGTTTTCATTGTGTGAATAAACCGCAATCTTGCATCGTTCCCCTGGATCACGCGCTATCGCCTTGATTTCAATTGTTCCATTGTAGATTTCAGGAACTTCTCTTTCAAATAAACGGCGAACAAAGACAGGTGTAGCACGGGATACAAGCACCTGTGCCCCTTTTGTTTCTTTATTGACTTCCGTAATAATGACTAAGATTCTTTGTCCTTCATAATAGTGTTCCGTTGGAATCTGCTGTGTCTTCTTCATCATAGCTAACGTCTTGCCGATATTAACCAATAAGAACTTTTCTTCCACTGTTTCTACAGTTCCTAGAATCATTTCATCCACTTTATCACAATATTCTTCATAAACCTGCATCTTTTCAGCTTCACGAATCTTCTGCTTCATAACATTCTTTGCCAAAACTACCGCAGCACGATCAAATGTCGTAAAGTCTACTTCTTCATCAATCATGTCCCCTAATACGGCATGTTCATTGACTTTCTTTGCATCTTCTAATGAAATTTCCAATTCATCATCTTCTACTTCTTCAACAACGACTCTTTCATGATAGATGTGAATGATTCCTTTGATAATATCAACGCGTACATACGCATCAGGAATTTCAATCTGTTTACGATACGCCTTAATTAAAGCTTCCTTTAATGCACTTTCTACAATTTCATTGGATAACTTACGATCTGTTTCAATGCCT
>JABUSD010000292.1 GCA_021442845.1 Holdemanella sp. | reverse complement strand
ACAACACCAACATCAACCTTATATCCTCGGTATCTTAATTCGTTGTAGATAATATTTTCCATGATGTGGGTTGGTTCCTGTTGTCTAAAGTTTAATAAGGCATTTCTTAACCCAATATCTTTAAAATAATACTTTAAGCTTGTTCCTATATATCTTTTCCCTTTAACATCATATTTAGTCACTTCATCAATAAGAAAAGAATCCATCAAATATTCGATATGTTTCTTAATTGTATTATGACTATAGGATATGGAATTTGATTTATATGTTCTTTCCAGTTTTGATGGATTTGTATATGAACCAATGGATGATGCCAATATCTTTACTAGACTATCGAATGAATTTGCATCTACAATACTATATCGATCGACAATATCTTTTTTATATACCTCTTCAAATAACAATTTTAAATAATTACTCTTATCCTGTTCCGTTAAAAGATGAACAATATAAGGCATCCCGCCGTAGAAAGAATATTCATTATATGCTTCATCAAATTCCTTATTCACCGCATCAAAGAACTCTTTGAAAGATAACGGATGGATACGAATTGGATCTCCTCTTCCTCTAAATTCAGTAATTACATCTTTTGACAACATTCTAGAATTACTGCCTGTAACATATGTATCAAAATTAACATGTCGAATAAATCCATTTAAAGTTCCAACAAAGTTATCCAGCAATTGAACTTCATCCAAAAAAATATAGAACATATCATGCTCATTCGTAATTTCACGAATATATGCCCTGAATTTCTTAGCGTTGATTGTATAGTTTTTCTTTGTCCTGTCATAAATCCGTGTTGGCTCTTCAGGATAGTATATATCCAATTTATCAATGTCTTCATCATTATCAAAAGAAAACAATATAATATGATTTTTATCCACGCCATTTTGAATAAGATAATTAAAATACATTGTGAATAGAAGATATGACTTCCCACACCTTCTTATTCCTGTAATTACCTTAACAAGACCATTATTCTTTTTTCTTATTATCTCATTGAGATATGCATCTCTTTTTATCTCTTTCATCCTGTCATCTCCTATTCATTGACATTTTTTGCAAGAATTGCATTTTTTGTCAATGTAATTATATCATGTTCTAAGCAACAAATCCTTAATTCCATTGACAATTTCTGCAAGAATTGCATTTTTTGTCAACAGAATTAAAAAGGTGTAACCTATTTATAAGGCTACACTATATATATATATTAAGCTTTTACTGCATC
>JABUSD010000174.1 GCA_021442845.1 Holdemanella sp. | reverse complement strand
TATTATGGAATTGGATGATGAAATCATTGCTGTTCCTATACAAGAAGGTGCGAATGTATTACATGGTGTAATTAAATTAAATAGTACAGGACATGAAATCTTCAATATGTTAAAGGAAGATACTACAAAAGAAGAAATTATCTCTACTTTATCTAAGAAATATGATGCTTCTTCAAAAGAAGAGATAACCGAATATGTAGATGAATTAATCAATTCTTTACAGCAGGCATCACTATTGGTTTAAAGCAGGAAATGTATATGAAAATTATTCAGGAACAGAATAAAATCATTTCAAAAGTTTGGGGTAAACAAAAAGTAAAGGATAAAGAATATCGATTAATCAAGTATTCATTAACTAGAAAAGTCGATGATGGTATATTGCTTTATAACCTGATAACAGGAGAATTGGTCTTATCACAACATTTTGATGAATCAGATATATCAAAATTCCGTAATCAATATGAAGAAGAATTCAATGAATTAGTAGAAAAAAGATATTTAGTCCCAATGGATTTTGATGAATATAAAACTGTAAAACAACTAAGAAAAATTGTTCATCAGGTAGAAAATCAAAGAGAAGGTATCATAGGATATACAATTATGCCAACCAGTCATTGTAATGCGAGATGTTTCTACTGTTTTGAAGCAGGGTATCCACATACCCATATGAGTGAAGAAACAGCCGATCAGTTAGTGGATTACATGGTAAATCATTGCAATGAAGAAAAATTCTTAAATATAACATGGTTTGGCGGAGAACCAACCGTAGGACATAAAAGAATTGATCAGATCTGCAAAGGATTACAGGAAAATGGTATAAACTATTCTTCATTTATGTACAGCAATGGATATCTATTTGATGATGAAATGGTAAAAAGAGCTGTAGATTTATGGAAGTTAAATAAAATCCAGATTACTTTGGATGGAACCGAAGATGTATATAATAAGGCAAAAGCTTATAAATCAGCACAAGGAAGTCCTTATTATAGAGTGCTGGATAATATTAAAAGATTATTGGATGCCGGTATCTATGTAATGATTCGATTAAATATGGATTTCTATAATTCGAAGGATTTAGAAAAGCTAATCAAGGAATTATCAATAAAACTACAGGGATACACAAACATATCTGTTTATGTCAGCATCCTGTTTGAAGATGAAGGATTTGAAAAAGTAAAACACACAAATGAAGAGAAATTAGAATTGGAAACGGAAAAAGAAAGATTAGAAAA
>JABUSD010000379.1 GCA_021442845.1 Holdemanella sp. | reverse complement strand
AGGTATCTTAAGATACCTTTTTTTAGGCTATGATAGGCTTTCTGATATGATATTAAATCTGCTAATTTATTAAATATAATGAAGATAGTGATGAAAAGATGATTCATAAACGGTAAAATTCTGCAGATTTTGTGGTATTCCCTAAATAATGATCATCTCTAAAAAAGAAGCCGTTAATTAACGGCTTTCTTCTTTTGTTTCTTCTACAATTCTTGGAAGAATGATACGAACCTCTTCAATTCGATTCTTCTCTACTTTTTTAACCTGTAATTCAATGTTGTTGTCCAGAATGATATGGTCATATAACGATGGGATTCTTCCTAATTTATCGATGATCAATCCTCCAACAGAATCAAAATCTTCACTATCCAATTCTAAATCTAACGCATCGTTTAAATCATGTAGGGATAAATATCCTTTGACATCATATACATATTGATTTATCTTCTGAATATTCTTATCTTCCTGTTCATCGTATTCATCTCGTACTTCTCCGATGATTTCTTCAATAATATCTTCTAAAGTGATAATTCCTGCTAATTCTCCATATTCATCCATGACAAAAGCTAAATTAATAGTAGATGCCCTCATTTCAATTAACAGTTCGGATATCTTCTTATTTTCATAAGTGAAGTAAGGTTTTCTCATCACATTACGAATCTTAAAGTTTTTAAAATCATCATAGAACAATAAATCTTTCATATTGATCAATCCAACAATATTGTCAACAGTTTCTTCATAGATCGGTAGTCGTGTAAACTGCTCTTCTCTAAAGATTTTTATCAAATCCTCATAAGTGCTTTCAATATCAGCCATAATTACATGTACTCGTGGCACCATAACTTCTTTTGCCTTGGCATCTTCTAAATCAAACACATTATGAATCATATCCTTTTCATCTTCTTCAATGACACCTTCTTCATGAGATACGTCAACCAGTGTTCTCAATTCAGTTGCGGTTACAAGGACATTTTCCTCTTTCATATCAACACCAAAGCACTTCAGAATGATATAGGATATACCATTGATCAAAAAAATGAATGGTGTAAAAATTGTCATAATAAAAGATATGATTGGTGCAAAAGCCAATGCCAATATGAGAATTTTACAAACCAGAGCTGAGAATGGGTTGGGAGCAGATTGTGTAAGTGGCAACGAGGTAACTACCTGTATTAAGGCTGGATTTCCTGGCAATAAAATCGTATTTGCAGGAGTAGGTAAAACCGACAAAGAAATTAA
>JABUSD010000222.1 GCA_021442845.1 Holdemanella sp. | reverse complement strand
TCTTATATGGAAATGCCTATATCATGGAAATGTGCATGGGAAATAAGATTCAGTTACATTTTAAATCCTTCTTCCAGGTGAATCCGGAAGGAATGGAAAAGCTATATAATGCAGCTATTAAGCAGGCAGAATTAGATGGAAATCAGATATGCATGGATATGTATTCTGGAGTAGGAACGATAGGTTTATCCATTTCCAAGGTGTCAAAAGAAGTGATTGGGGTAGAAATTGTAAAGGAAGCTGTAGACAATGCCAATAGGAATGCCCTATTGAATGGCATAGAGAATTGTACCTTTATCCATCAGGATGCCACCGATTTTGTCAAAGAAATGAAAAAGAAGCATAAAAAAGTCGATGTCATCTTTGTCGATCCCCCAAGAAAAGGAATGACAGAACAGGGAATTGAAGATCTATCCTATCTACAGGCAAAGACAATCGTCTATATATCCTGCAATCCAGATACACTGGCAAGAGATCTTGTCTTATTGGAAAAGAAAGGCTATAGAACTAAACAGATACAGCCAGTGGATATGTTTGCCCAGACAACCCAGGTAGAAAATATTGCCCTGTTAGAAAAGATAAAATAAGTAAGATATATCAAAACTGTGAAACACAGGATTGCTGAAAAAACTGATTTATGGGAATAATCCTCTCCTAAATGATTCCTTTATTATTGACAAAAATCATACAAAAGGATACCTTATAATAGGTTGGTGTATAGTTGCCTCTTGGCAATTATCATTATACTGAAATACAAAAAGGAGGTTTTTACATGAAGAAAATTATTTCTATGATTGCTGCGTTTATGCTTGTAGCTGGTGTTACTTGCGGTTGCTCCACTAACAAGCAGACTGAGACTACTGAGACTGCAAAGACACAGACTATCGAACTAGGAACTAGCGGATTGTCTATGGATATTCCTGAAAGCTATGCAAAGGGTGAAATATCTGCTAAGGATACTGATGAGTCTCAGGTTGCTTACTACGTATCTGAGGAATCTAAGGTTGATTTCGATGTATATCAATGGGCTAAAGCGGAAGGTGAAACACTTGAGTCAACTGCTACTGCAGAAGCTGCTGAATACAATTCTAAAGCTACTGCTGGTGAATTCAATGGCGTATCTTGCATGTACTATGAAGCTACTGAGGAAAGTGAAGGTACAGAGTATAAGACTGTTTCTTACCTTTTTGAAAATGGTGATTTCTTCGCAGAAATCGTGTTCTGGATGGATGGAGATACTGCTGCTGA
>JABUSD010000215.1 GCA_021442845.1 Holdemanella sp. | reverse complement strand
TTGAAAGTGTTCATAAGGAGCATAAGCACAAGTATCTATATAAATAGAAATGCCATCTTTATATAATTTCTTACATAATTTCTCAATGTAATCCATATCCTGTGCCATAACTTCCCCACCGGATAAAGTAATACCCCCATGGGAGTTTTCAAAGAAGATGAAATCCTTTTTTATTTCTTTATATAATTCCAATAAAGAATATTCTTTTCCGGCTAATTCTCGTGCATCATAGAAACAATGATCGATGCATATACCACATTGGAAGCACTTTTCTCTATGATATAGAATCTTTCCCTTTATCATTTCATTACAGGAACATACTGTCGTACATCTTTTACATTGTACACATTTATGTTTATAGAAGATTAATTCGCTTTCATACTTCTGGCTTTCCGGATTATGACACCATAGACAATGTAAAGGACATCCTTTAAAAAAGATGGATGTCCGAACACCATCTCCATCATGGGTAGAAAAACGTTGTATATTGAATATCTTTGGCTGATTCATACCTAATACTATATCATAAAAAAAGTATAAGGTTATCCCTTATACTCATTTATACGTATTAATCATCTATATACTTACCAGTCTTCTGATCAATCACATCAATATACCATACAGATGGCTTTTCTGTTGTTGTTTTTGATGGATCGTATTTACCAGTTTCCTCATCAACCCAGTAGTATTTACCATTGGAACTGTTATATATATACGCTCCTCTTACCATAGTTCCAGAAGCCCTCAAATAGTAATCACCAACCCAGTTTGCCTTTACAAGCTTACCATTTGACGATGCATAGATCCAATCTTCATGATACGAATCATCTCTCCATGTATACAAACACCAGCCATTTGTGCACATAGCACCATCTTTACCAAGATAATACAAATCTCCATTATCCTCTTCAATAATATCATCGGCACACATATATCCACCGTTTAAATAATACCATTTACCACCCGATAGAAGCCAGCCATCATATCCTAAACCATTGGCTCCATAATAATACCAGTCTGGCTCTTCAGAAGTGCCCTTATTAACCCATTGATTACAAGCCATAGCACCATCACTACATAGATAATACCAGTTGTCATCAGAATAAACATCAGTATCAGCTGCCATCTTATTGTCATCTTCTGGATCTAGATAATACCATTTAGTACCTACCTTTTTCCAGCCAGATACTAGCTTATTGTTTTCAACATAGTACCATTCACCATTCATCTTAAGCCATCCTGTCTTTACCCAG
>JABUSD010000075.1 GCA_021442845.1 Holdemanella sp. | reverse complement strand
GATTTTGAGAATCCAAAGATTATTGAAGTGGGGGCTGGCACGGGAAGATATTGTGTGGCTTTAGCCAATGAGGGTTATGATGTATCTGCTATTGAACTTGTAAAGAGCAATCTAGGTGTCTTAAAGGCAAAGAAAAGCAGTGTAAAGGCCTACCAGGGGAATGCACTGGATTTACATAGATTCAAGGATGAAAGTTTTGATCTTACTTTGATGTTAGGGCCTATGTATCATCTTATGACAAAGGAAGAACAGCTTCAGGCATTGCAGGAAGCCAGAAGAATTACTAAGACAAACGGATATATTCTGATTGCCTATGTGATGAATGATTATAGCATCATCCAGCATGCCTTTATGGATGGATATCTAAAGGAAAGCATGGATGTATTGGATGCATCTTTTCATATTATTCCTACAGAAAGGGATTTATATCACCGTGTCCGTATGGAAGACATTGATGCATTAAATAAGGAATGCGGATTGGAAAGAATCCAGATAATTGCTCCAGATGGTCCTACGGATTATCTTCGTCCATTCCTCAATAAGATGAAAGAGGAAGATTTTGAAATATTCATTAAATATGTTGAATCTATCTGTGAAAGGATGGATATGATAGGGGCTAGTTCCCATACTTTAGATATTGTAAGGAAAACTGAAGCATAATAATGTTTCAGTTTTGTTTATATGGTATATAATGGTAAGGATGATAAAGGCAATATTATTGGATGTAGATGACACATTGCTGGATTTTGAAGCTTGTTCTATATGGGCAATGAATCAGGCAGCTATTCAATGTGGAATTGAAGAGAAAAAGGAAATGTATACAACATTTAAGAGAATCAATGATGCACTGTGGTATGAGTTAGAATTAGGAAAGATCCAGCGACAGGATATATTTGATACGCGATGGAATCGCATATTCAAAGAGCTTGATATTGATTACGATGGAATTGCATTTGAGAAAGAATTTATAAAGTATCTTCATACATCCCATATACCTGTTCATCATGCATCTGAAATAATAAACTATCTAAAGTCGAAGTATGATTTGTATATCATCTCGAATGCCCTTTACAACGAACAGGTGCATCGCTTGTATAAAGCAGGATTATTAAACTGTTTCAAAGGTGTATTTGTATCAGAACTATCTGGATATACAAAACCGGATCCGCAATTCTTTCAATATTGTCTAGAAAAAAGCGGATTAACAGAAAGGGATTGTATTGTGATAGGAGATTCGCTTCATGCGGATATGCAGG
>JABUSD010000277.1 GCA_021442845.1 Holdemanella sp. | reverse complement strand
CACTCTTTCAAAAGTATCTACTTTCAATAAATCCAGTAATAGATTCACTGAATACGTAACATCTTCCTTTGAAATCATGTTGTTTTTTAAACCATATTCCATTAATTGATTAATTCGAGTATTCATGTTTTCCTCCTGTTATTCACCTTTCATTTTGAAATGTAAATGATGGCTATTTTTATTTGACAATAAGAATTCATCCAGTGTTCTTGCACCCCACGTATCATCTCCACCAACACCCATCTGTTGAGAATAAAGGCATACAACAGTCTGATAGATTTCTGGTAGTTCATCCATGTGTCTTGCGTTTTCCAATTCATATGGTGTAAATGGCAATGCAGAGAATTCTATATTCTTCGCATCAAATACAATCTTATGTTCCTTGCTGGAAATACATATATGCTGTACTCCTGTTCTATTTCCACATTCCTGAGGATATAGATACGGTGTAACATTCTCTTTTACATTATATGAATATGCTCCTAACAATGCACCTTTATTTCGATCAATATGATTCTCTTCTGGTCCTAGACCAAAATAGTCAACCTTGTTGTATTCTGGATAGAATTTAAAAATCATTCCAAAAGCAGGCATTTCAATATACTTTGGTGATGGACAATAATCCATATCAACTTCTATAGTGCCATCTCCTGTAATTGTATATTTTACTTTTACTTTTTCATCTCCTAAATCCGGTAATGCATATTCATAATATACTTTACATACAGTCTCTTCTTTTTCAACTTTTTTGAACTCGATAGATGAATATAAACTCGCAAGCATCCACTTTCCATATCGATTTCCATAGCCATTTTCTACATCATTATTTGTTGCGGCTCTAAAGAAGTTAGGACGAGGCCATAAACGAATCATTTCTTCTCCATCTGCATTATAAGATACCAACCCTTTCTTCTTATTGAAAATAATGTTGTGCGTATCTGTTTGAATACCAATATTTAAGAAATCCTCTGAATAGCGCATAGGAAGATTCACTTCTTCTTTAACTTCTTTCTTTTCGTATACATATTGCTGATATGCAACTTCATGACCCTCTTTTGAAGCAAAACGAACAATCACATCGTACTGATCGGTAGATGACTTAACAACAAATGGATTCTTAATTGTCACTGTCTTTGCAGGCTCACAAGAAATAGTCTGTGGCTCTTTTTTTTCTAAACACTGTCCATTTCTATTCAATTCAATTGTATATACATATTCATTTAGATTTGAGAACAAATAATTATTTGTGATATAAATA
>JABUSD010000424.1 GCA_021442845.1 Holdemanella sp. | reverse complement strand
GTTTTATTAAACAGTTAGGAGCATCTGAGAAAAATTTTATAAAAAATTGATGATTAATTCTTTCCTCTAAAGATACACAGAAATTCCCTTCTGATACATAATAGAGTTTTTTATTAAATTGCTGTACAACTTCAAATCCGTAGTAACAATGTTTAATTTCATCGGTAATCAGATACTTATGATTTTCATATTGAACAATATGACCTGGTGTTACAGGATTTACATCTTTAAATGATGGAAGATCTGTATCCTTAACCATTTTATTAATCGCAAGCTTTTCATAGTTTTCAAGTGTCATATAGTAGCTTTGCAGATCATTTATCTTTAATGTCCAAGTCTGATTTAAATAGACATGACTATCCTTTTTCATTTCATCATGGCGCTTTGCATTCACGGTATAATGTGAAATCCATTGTTTCGCTTTTGTTGAACAGTAATAGGCAATGATTTCATCATTTTCTTTTGCCATCACCACATAAGGACGAATATGGTGGCTTTCCTGAATCTTTTTAAGTTTCTTTGCCTTGAATGGCATACGAGCCCATACAACATCCCCTGGCTGTAATCTTTCATACAAGGCATATTGTTTCCTGTCATAAAAATCAGAGCATTCCAGCATTAAAGGAACGGGTTTTAATTGAGATAAAAAATAATTTGGTCGATATAGATAGAACATACAATCACCTCTTTCTTTACACTTATATTGTAAAATTCAAAGTGACATTATTTATGTTACAAAGTAAAAAGGTCGAATTTATTGAAGATTCTCCGTTATAGATATAAAGAATTCGCTACACCATATGTTTATATCATCTATGTTTTTAATAAATGGTTTAACATCTTCAATTGCTTCTTTATAATTGATTGTATTAAATTTATGAATTAATAATTCCTTTAATACATATATATCAAACAAGCTGTCCTGATCGATATATTGGGATTCGATTAACTTGTTCTTTAATAAATCCAAATTCACAGTTGTATCATTTGCTAAAAAGAATACATAATCATATAAATCTCTACCTTTTGTTCTTGTTTTCCATCCCCTGCATAAAATCGCATGAATTTTACCGGCTAATAGTGATTCTTTATCATACAACAGGATTTGATGTGGATTTGGTAATAATTTATACTTATATTCAAGTGTGGCACCCATAGGTGGATTTATATCAACTTCAAATTTAATTTTCAAATCTTTTAAAAGATGATCATAGGTATGCCCTTCATTACGTGGAAAAAACTTAAGGATATGTTCCAATGTATTTCCTTTTAAGAAAGCAGAGGTTATATTGG
>JABUSD010000086.1 GCA_021442845.1 Holdemanella sp. | reverse complement strand
ATAAATCTTTTTTATAAAAAACTCTCTCTTCCGAAAAAAGACATCCTACGATGTCTTTTTTCTGTTACAGCAATACTTTATTCTTATTGCGATATTCTTTTGGTGTACAATGTTCAACCTCTTTAAATACAGACTGAAAATAGCTCTGGGAACTGAATGACAACATATTGCTGATATCAATCAGTGGTAAATCCGTTGCCCTTAACAACTTCTTGGCAAGGCGAATCTTTTCTGTTTTGATATAATCGGTAATTGTCATATTTGTCTCTTTTTTAAATAGGGTAGAGAGATATTCTTTTGTGAAACCAAAGTAATCCGCAATTTCCTGTACATATATCTTATCCTGAATATTATTATTAATATAATTGACAATTTTTCTTACCGTTGGGTGTTTAAATTCAACCAGTGATAATTCATGCACCTTCAGGCAGAATGTAATCTTCATGGAAGTAGAAATGCGTTTTAAATCGTTATATGTACGAGCTGCTTCAATTTCATTTAAATATCGATCGATCATTCGAGAAATTTCCATATAGTTTACACCACCTTTAAAACTGGCACGCGCACAGAAGGTAAGGAATACAATGACAAGATCCTTATTACGGCGAAGGTCCATCTCACTGACAATCGGATCAACGGTAAAAGAAGAAAAGAAATCCAGGTTCTTTACATAATCAATCATGCCATGAGCGATATATTCTTCTATCTGTCTGGCAACAATCATGTTGTGTTTTACATTATCCATAAAGGAATTCATCAGTTTTTCTGATTCTGGTGGCATCGTTGCCTGTTTTGTGTTTGAACTTTCTTTTATAATGGGAATCACTTTCGAACGCTTATGGGTAATGGATTCATAGATTGTGATAATGATATTCTGAAAATCTTCCAATGCATAGTAATTACAGGCATTAAAGAATTCTTTGACATCACGGATTGGTCCATCATAATCTAAATCATCAATCACAATCTGTTTGAATGTCTCGACAGATTGGATAGCACATGGAAGGACAGGTCCTATATGAATTAGATACTCTTCATGTTGTATATATCCAAATTGCAGATTGTGTTCAGAAATATAATAGGAACACTCTGTATCCGGCTGAAATGTAAATGCTTTTTTACGCTTGTCTACATCCATTGTGTATTTAGGTTCATAACCAGCAATTAATGATTCACCAGCAAGAATATAAATGGGTATTTTATATGACTGGCTAAACATCTGTAATAGATGAAATAATACGGTATTTTCCATATATCCTCCTATCTTATATTATTAAAATTTTATTAATTGAT
>JABUSD010000289.1 GCA_021442845.1 Holdemanella sp. | reverse complement strand
CTTCTTCATCCAGGTAGTACCACTTGTTGTTGATCTTCTGCCATCCTTTTTGTAAAGCTCCACTTGCATCAGCATAGTACCAGTCATGGTATTCATCTTCTATCCATCCTGTGACCATGGCACCACTGTTATCTAAATAGTATGATTTCCCATTATCTGTGATAAATCCAGTCTGCATTTGCGCATCTTCAAAGTAATACCATTTATTGTTGATCTTATACCATCCTTCTGTGGCTAGTGCACCACTTGCATCAGCATAGCCCCAAGAGAAATATATATCATAATGATAGATTTTGTACCATCCGATAGCCATGACACCATTATCATCTAAGAAGTAAAATTTCCCATTATCTTCGATAAGATTTGTCTGTTTAATACCATCTATAAAGTAATACCACTTATTGTCAATCTTTTGCCATCCAGTGACTAGAATACCATTTTGATCTGCATAGTAGTTTTGATTTTCATATGTAAACCATCCTGTCGTAATTTCACATGTTTCTTCACTTAGGAAGTATCTTTGACCATCTTTTTCTTTGAAAATACCTCTTTGTGCTACACCTTCTTCAAGGTAGTACCATTTATTGTTGTAATTGATCCAGCCTGTTCGTCCATAAAAATCACCATCTGGTTCAAAGTAGTACCAATCATCATCTGCATAACACAATCCTGTTGCCATGACACCATCTTTATCAAAGTAGTAAAGACCTCCAGAAGAGATTCGTAACCATCCATCCTTCATAAGTCTTCCGCTAATTAAGTAATATTTTTTTCCACCAGCTTCTACCCATTGATTTGTGATTGGATTACCATCCTTATCAAAATATGTTAAACTTCCATTTCCATCTTCATACCACGCATCGGCTAGCCAATGTCCATTTTCATCAAAATAATAAGTTGTACCATTGATATCAAATGAACCATATCCACACACCATTCGATTGCGATTGTCTGGGTTAAAGTAGTACCAGTCATTTCCAATCTTTAACCATCCGGATGCTTCATGTCCGTTTGATAAGTAGTACCACCAATCACCGTCTTTATTTAGCCATCCTGTATGCATGTAGATGCCATCAAAGTAATACATATATCCATCGATGTTACGCCAGCAATCTGTGGCATAGGCACCACCTTCATAATAGTATACCCATCTTCCATCTTTCTTCATCCAGTATGATGGTACCGAATCTGCATCTGTTTCTTCTACAATGACATCTTCAATAGGAAGCTCTTCTTCCTTGGCAAAAGTAGGGAATAGACTAAGTTGGAACATCATTGAAATCGATAAAATGCTT
>JABUSD010000252.1 GCA_021442845.1 Holdemanella sp. | reverse complement strand
ATCTTGAATTGACGTTTGCTTCTTGTTTTGCTTTCCTGTTCAGTTTTCAAAGATCGTCCGCGCTACGCCTTATCACGTGCGCTTGTTTATAATATCAATTCCTATACATTAAGTCAATATCTTTTTGAAAAATTTTGATTTTTTTATATTCCCCATACAATCCAGATATAAACATAGCCTGTTAAAACAGCTGATAATGTAAAAGGAATCCCAATTCTTAAAAAATCATAGATTGTAACTGTATATCCATGCTTGCGAAGAATTCCAGTAGCTGCTATATTGGCCGATGCTCCAATCGGTGTTAAATTTCCACCTAAGGTAGCTCCTGTCAATAAGCCAAAAAAGAATACATAAGGTTCTACATGCATCATAGATGCAATGCTAGCGATGACTGGAAGCATTGTCGCAACATAAGGAATATTATCAATAAAGGCCGACAATAATACCGATGCAAAGACAATCAATGTATATAATACAAACGGTCTACTTCCTGCAACGGTATAGAACAGCTTGGCTATTTCATCAATTAAACCTGCACTTTTTATACCACCTATCACAATAAATAATCCAACCAGAAGCAGTATAGTCTGTACATCAAATTCCTTTAATGCCAGTGTTAATGGATTTAAAGAATGTTTTTTATAACAGTTATATACAATCCCAATAATACATAAAGTTATACAGATTAAACCCGAACGTAAATTATATAAAGTCAATAAGAAACCATTTTTTGGTGCTGGTATAAAAGAAGCACCAATCAAACCAGCAATCAATACAGTCAGGAGCATAGCAGGAACATAATCTGTTACTTCGGTTTCCACTTTTGTGCTGATGGATGCATTCTCTTTGCGAAAGATGAACAGAAGTACAAGAAGGGATACAAGCGCACCTAGTTCAACACCCCAGAATATACCTGGTTTTCCCTTCATCCAGAAAAAATCAAAGAAATTCATATTCGCATAGCCACCAAGCAATATACTTGTGGTATCCCCTACCAATGTAGCTGCCCCTTGCAGATTGGAAGATACTGCTATGGAAATGATTACAGGCACGGGTGATATCTTCAATTTTCTAGAGATGGCTAATCCAACTGGTGCTACCATTAACACAGTTGCCACATTATCCACAAAAGCACTGATTATACCTGCAAATAAGGCTAACATCGCAATTGTCCATTTCACATTGGGAACATGGGATATCAGCATTTCAGCCAATCGTATTGGAAGCTTGCTTTCAATAAAGAAAATCACAAGTACCATCGTTCCACTGATCATCAAAAGCACATTGTAATCCATCGTTATCT
>JABUSD010000190.1 GCA_021442845.1 Holdemanella sp. | reverse complement strand
GGAATCTGATGGTACATTAAAGATGTTTACTTTGTATCAAAACCTTCAAAATGTCTTAGAAAAGGGAAGTGTATTTTTTATTGATGAATTAAATGCACGTTTACATCCATTGTTAGTCAGAAATTTCTTATTAACATTTTTAAATCCAGAAATTAATACCAATCATGCCCAACTTGTGTTCACAACACATGATACATGGCTGATGTCAAATCGGCTGTTGCGGCGTGATGAAGTATGGTTTGTTGAAAAAGATAATCAAGGCGTTTCTTCAATTTATTCATTAGCTGATTTTGTGAGTGAAGATGGTTCTCGGATACGAAAAGATGAAAGCTATGAAAGAAACTACATGATTGGAAAGTATGGTGCTATCCCTACTTTGAAAAAGATAGATGTTTTAAAAGGGAATGGTGAGAATGGCAAAAAAAGGTAGAATAAACTTGCTAATTATTTGATTGTGACAGATACAGATGCCACCGAACGTTGTTTCTTTACGGGTCTTCATGATTCTTTACCAGAAAAATTAAAAAACAAGATTCTGATTAAAGTGATTAAGGAAGAAACCACTAAAATGATACAGGCTTGCGAAAGACTTATGAGCTATGATGAACAAAATCGGTCATCCTGGATTGTATTTGATAGAGATCAGGTTCCTATGTTTGATGAGATTATTGAAAAAGCAGAAAGTAAAAATATAGAAGTTGGATGGTCAAATCCATGCTTTGAAATATGGATGTATGCATATTTTGGTGAAATGCCTGTGATTCATGATTCTAAGAAATGCTGTTCAGAATTTGGACGCCTATTTAAACAAAAAACTGGTTCTGAATATAAAAAATCAAATGAGCAGATATATAGTAGACTTATTAAATATGGTGATGAAAAACATGCAATTGAAATCGCAAAGCAGAAATATGAACAATGTATAAGAAATGGCAAAATAAAGCCTTCACAAATGATTCCATGTACAACCGTGCATTTGTTAGTGGATGAAATAAAAGGGAAAACAAAATAGGGCAGGGATGCCCTATTTTAATATCGCATTGTAATAGAATGCTTTTTTATTGTTGATATAGAATTCTTTCTCTACATAGAATAATTTATTAGTTAGAAGAGTAATATCATTTAGATTGTCTTCGGTTACTTCCATATATTCCTTATGCAATGTCTTAGAGAACTGTAAGGCATGTTCTTTATTATGAAGAACGATATTGGATGTATCAAACAAGATATCTTTATAGATGGTATCTATTAATAGATCATCAATCTGGATATCTTTAAAATATTCCAATGCTTTCTTAGCCTGGGC
>JABUSD010000351.1 GCA_021442845.1 Holdemanella sp. | reverse complement strand
GTATTTTTATCAATTTTATATGTGAAAAAGTGTGATATCTGGATATCTTTTTGTGAAATGATTGTAAATTATGTATAATAATACTCGTTATGAAAACAAATGAATTAAAAGGACATCTATGTGCACTTGCCTGTATTCTAGTATGGGGTACAACCTTTATTTCCAGTAAGATCTTATTGAAGATATTTAATCCCATGGAACTGTTGTTCATGCGCTTTCTGATTGGTTTTATGGCCCTATGCATCGCAAGTCCTAAAGTATTAAAATTAAAGAATAAAAAAGAGGAAATATGGTATGCCCTATGTGGGTTGACAGGTGTCTGTTTATATTATTTCTTAGAAAATCTTGCCTTAACCTATACATATGCAACCAATGTCGGTGTGATTATTTCAGCAGCCCCTTTCTTTACGACAATCTTAGCGCATTTTCTATATAAGGATGAACCATTTCAATGGAATTTCTTTGTCGGATTTATTGTTGCCTTTATTGGCATCTTTCTGATCAGTTTTAATGGTGCCAAAATGCAGTTGAATCCGTTAGGGGATCTGATTACTGTCATAGCTGCCTTTATGTGGGCAATCTATTCTGTAATCTTAAAGAAAATCAACAATCTAGGGCATTCCTCTTTACAGAATACAAAAAGAATCTTTGCCTGGGGATTATTCTTTATGTTATTTGGTTTGTTTTTCTTTGATTTTAAAATATCCATGCAACAGGTTCTGCAGCCTACAATCCTCATAAATCTTCTGTTTCTAGGTGTTATTGCCTGTGCCGGATGTTTTGTGGTATGGAATTATGCCTGTCAGATACTAGGAAGTGTACGATGCAATCAATATGTATATGGTACACCCATCGCAACACTTATCTTTTCATCCATTGTATTAAAAGAAAAGATAACATTATTAATCGCATTAGGAACGATTCTTACACTTCTTGGATTGATTATCTCCGAATATAAACAAAAAGGAAGCTAGGCTTCCTTTTCAATTGGTAGTTTATCCATATAGATTTTATAAGCGATGATACCTGGAATCATACTGATAATATAGGCAAGTGGCTGGGCTTCCTGGATTCCTTTTAAACCACGAAGTGTGGCAAGTATAACAAGAACTGGTATAAAGATTAAACCGCTACGCATGCTGGATAAAAGGGCTGCTCCAAGCTTTTTACCCGTACTCTGATAGAGCATTTCACTGACCATACAAAGTGGTATGGTAACAAGTGTCAAACATTGTAATTTTAAGGCACGATTGGCAATTTCAATAACGACAGGATCATCTCTAAAGATGCGAATTAAATCTTTTGAGAAGAG
>JABUSD010000107.1 GCA_021442845.1 Holdemanella sp. | reverse complement strand
TTCTGCATATTTATTTTCGAGAAAACTTTTTACTTCTTGTTTGGCTTCTTCCGATTGTTTGAAATAATCTACATCCTTGAACAATGCATCAACAAGCTTTTGTATTCTGAGTATCATTATCTAAACCCTCTATTTCTTCCGTGTTTTTTATTATATCATGTTAGATACAAAGATATATCAAATTGATTTATCCTATATTGGATTTTAAAATAGTAAAAAAGGAGATGAATACCATGAATATATATAATTTTCCTGATACCTTCTTATGGGGTGGTGCATCCTCTGCATCCCAATGTGAAGGTGGTTATCATGAAGGAGGAAAAGGATTGAGCATCTGTGATGTTCTAACAGGCGGTTCTAAAGATATAAAAAGAAAGATTACCTGGAGTACAGAAAATAAAAAAGATAAGAACTATAGTCTTCCTGGAGCTTTCTGGGGAAAGATTACCATCCCTGAAAATGGAATTCCGCAAGTATTTGAAGATGAATATTATCCTTGTCATAAGGCAAATGATTTTTATCATCACTACAAAGAAGATTTAAAACTATTTAAGGATTTAGGTTTAAAGTGTTATCGAATGAGTATTGCCTGGAGTCGTATTTTTCCAAATGGAGATGATGAAAAACCAAATGAAGAAGGTTTAATGTTTTATAAAAATGTATTTATGCTTTGTAAGGAATATGGAATTGAACCAGTTGTTACATTATCCCATTATGATCTTCCATTGCATCTATGCATCCAATATGGTGGCTGGAAAAACCGAAAGTTAATTGATTTCTTTGTAAAATATGCAAAGACAGTCATGCAGGAATATACAGGCTTAGTAAAATATTGGATCACTTTTAATGAAATCAATTCTGTCATTGTTGAAAACTATAAGAATGCAGGTATGTTTGAAGATGATGACCAGTCACTAGCACAAGCTGCTCATAATCAGTTTGTTGCTTCTGCAAGAGTCTGTCTATATAAGAAAGAATATCGACCTGATTTAACAATCGGTTGTATGGTTGCCTATACATTAAGCTATGCCAAGACTTGTTCACCAAACGATCAGTTGTCTTCCTTATTAAAGAAAAGAGATTATAATTTCTTTTTAGATGTGCAATGTAAAGGGCAATATCCTTCCTATAAGCTAAAGGAATATGAAAGAAAGCATATTCATCTTCAAATGGAAGAAGATGATTTAAATGTAATTAAAAATGGTACTGTTGATTTTATTGCCTTTTCCTATTACAATTCCGGTGTTTCTTCAACAGCTAAAGAAGATGAGAAATATCAGGCATTAATGCGTTCTATTAAAAGAAAGCTTCCTT
>JABUSD010000078.1 GCA_021442845.1 Holdemanella sp. | reverse complement strand
TCAACCATCTCTTCAATATCCGCTAACTTTTCAACGATCTTGTTGTCGATCAATGCGTTGATAATCTTTGTAACCGCAACAGCATGATCAGGAATGTCCGTAATTTCTTCTACTTTCTGACCATTGAATTTCATACCGAAAATAGAATTATCCAATCCGATTCTTTCAACATTTCCCTGTGCTAGAACGTTTTCTTCTGGCATCTGGAAAACCTGGAACTTAAATGATGAGCTTCCAGCATTTACACTCATAACAATTGACATAAACATTTCCTCCTAAAAAATTTCATCTAATTTTTCTACTACGTTTTTCATGTCTTTAAAAGCTTTGTAAGCTTCCTTCTTTTTTCGTACATATTGTACCACAGATTCGTATTTTTCTAACTGTTTTGTTGCTTTATGTATCGTATCTTGTACACCTGAACGGGATATTTCCAATTCTTCGGCTATTTCCGATATAGAAAGGTCTTCTTCATAGTAATATTGAAGGATTTCTAACTGTCTTGGTGTCAGCAAGCCTCCATATACATCAAGAAGTTCATTGGCTTCTATCTTATCGATCATTCTTCCAATCCCTTTGTGATACCGAATACATAGGCATAGATATCAAATGGTTTTAAATCATCTGGTTTTTCACCTAGTCCTAAGAAACGTACTGGTAAGTTCAACATGTCACGAATCGCAAGGACAACCCCACCTTTTGCGGTACCATCCATCTTCGTTAAGATGATTCCCGTTACCTTTGTTGCCTCCAGGAATAGTTTAGCCTGGGAAATTCCATTCTGTCCTGTTGTCGCATCCAGTACAAGCCATGTTTCATGCGGTGCTTCCGGGATGACTTTCTTGACAACACGAGACATCTTTTCCAGTTCTTTCATTAAATTTGTCTTATTCTGTAAACGTCCAGCTGTATCGGCTAATAAGATATCAATTCCATTATCCACCGCAAAGCGGCATGCATCCACTAGAACCGAACTTGGATCCTGGTTTGGTTTTCCTTTGATGCATGGTACATGTAAACGCTCAGCCCATGTCGCAATCTGATCAACTGCCCCTGCACGGAATGTATCAGCTGCTGCAACCGCAACCTTCTTTCCCATATTCTGATAGTATTGAATCAATTTAGCTGATGTCGTTGTCTTTCCAGATCCATTAACACCAACCATAAAGATGACCGTAGGTCCTTCACTTGCATAGTTGATATCTTCATCTACATTCTGCAAGTAAAACTGTAACAGTGTTCCAATGAAGAAATCTTCCATGGAATCATACATCTTGATATTTTCACTTCGTTCCACAAATAAATCCACAATCTTCTGGGCTGTATTAATTCCAACATCAC
>JABUSD010000225.1 GCA_021442845.1 Holdemanella sp. | reverse complement strand
AAGAAGAAGCTTCCAAAATTAATCGATACCCTTGAAAAATCCATGGATTATAAGAAATACCAGGAATATGGCGATCTTTTATTTGCCTATCAGTATGATATTAAAAAGGAAAAAGTTGTCACATTACCATCCTTTGAAACCGGAGATGATATTCAGATTCCTATTGATATGCGCTTTGATATAAAAGACAATGCCAATAAATATTATCAGAAATATCATAAATCGAAACGAGCACAAGGCATATTAAAGGAGCAGATTGAACAATGTAAGGAAGAAATTGAATATTTTGCTCTACTACAGGAACAGTTAATGTATTGTTCCATTGAAGATGCGATGGAAATAAGAGATGAATTGATAAAAGAAAAGATACTTCGACCAAAAAAAGAGATCAAACAGAAGAAAAAGAAGTTACCAAATATCCTGCATTTAGAATATGAAGGAGCGCATATCTATGTAGGAAAGAACAACATTCAGAATAACTATGTAACCCATCAGCTATCACGAAAACAGGATATGTGGTTTCATGTCAAGGATTATCATGGAAGCCATGTATTATGCAAGAGTGATTATTTAGATGAAACATTAATTCGCATGTGTGCCAATCTAGCTGCCTATTATTCCAAAGGAAAACAATCCAGCAGTGTACCTGTAGATTACTGTCCAATCCACCAGTTAAAAAAAGTGCCTGGCTCTAAGATTGGTTTTGTGACGATGAAATCGTACAAAACCATCTATATTGATCCAGACCCCGTTGAAATTGAAAAATGGATGCAGGCTTATCGTGTCAGATAAGCCTTTTTTCCACTTATAAAGTTTAAAATTCCACCACAAATTAAAAGTGTTCCACCGAATAAGGAGATAAGATCGGGCAATTCATGGAATAGAATCATTCCAAGAAGCAAGGAAAATAAACTCTGTGAATATAAGTAGACACTGATTTTTGTACTTGGAGCATAGCTATATGCCTTGGATAAAGTAAATTGGCCAAGAGCCGTCACAATACCAGCCAATAATAAGATGCCAAGCTCTTTGAATCCGACACTTTGATAGCCTACAATCAATGTAAGGGGAAAGGATGCCAGAAAGCCAAAAACGGAAAAGAAAAAGGCAATCAGATAAGGCGATTCATCCTTTAAGGAACGTACAATTGTATAGGCAATTCCTGCACTAGCCCCTCCTATAAGACCCACAAAGGCTTCATATTGAATAAGATTGCCCGTTGGTTTGATAATGCATACAACACCAAAAAAAGCGATGACAATGCTGATAAGCTGTCCTGTATTGATGCGTTCCTTTAGCCAAAGACAAGCAACAATCATTGAAAAGATGGTTGATGTCGATGACATCAAAGATACATTGGCAATTGGAAAACG
>JABUSD010000366.1 GCA_021442845.1 Holdemanella sp. | reverse complement strand
AGAACTTCAGCCTTCCAAGCTGACTACGTGAGTTCGATTCTCATCACCTGCTCCATTTTTTTTTGACCATCTGGTCTTTTTTTTTTACGTTTTTTGGAAAACCTGTGTATATAAATATATGAGGGTAAAAGAATTAGCAGAAAATGAAAGACCGATTCAGAAAGCTCTACGCTTTGGTTTTTCATCACTCAACAATGTAGAGCTTATCGCTATTATTGTGCAGACAGGTGTTAAAAACAAGCCGGTATTTGAGATTGCAAGGGAGGTACTGGATAAATCATGCGATCTAGCCAGGCTGTTTGAAATGGATGTCAAGGATTTGATGGAGATTTCCGGGATACGGGAAGTGAAAGCCATTCAGCTGCTAGCCGGGGTTGAACTATCAAAGCGAGCGATGCAGGCAAATGTATATAAACAGCCAATCAGGAATCCAGAGGATATTGTCGAATGGTTTAAACTGGAATATGGGAATCGCAAACAGGAGCATTTCATTAGCGTCTATCTGGATTCCAAATTGCAGATTATCAAGCATAGTGTCATCTTCATCGGAACGATGAATGAAGCTTTAGTGGATCCAAAGCTGATTATCAAAGAAGCTATCTTATGCAATGCCTTTTCCATCATCTGTGTACACAACCATCCAACCGGCAATGTAAAACCATCTGATGATGATTTTGATGTTACCGAAAGGCTGGAACAGGCCTGTAAAGCGATGGGAATCATTCTGTTCGATCATATTATCGTAGGAAAGAGCGATGCCTATTCTTTTAAGATGCACGGATATCTTGATTGAAAGAAAAGGGATTGTTCGCTATAATAATGTTTAGCATTGGAGGACATAATGCCTAAATTTAATAGAGTACAGCGAATTTTATCTTTAGCTATTGTCATAAGCATCATATTTGGGTGTGGCATGTTTGCGCTTCGGCAGAACGCTTTATCCAATATAGGATATAGTGCCTTTACCTATATCAAGTATGGATTGATTGATTATCCATTGACTTCATTAGGAGGAGCATTCAGTGATTTTGCCAATTTATGGCATGCTTATTCAGATAATGAATATTTGCAGGAACAGCTTGCCCAGCAAAGAACATACCAGACTTTGTATGAAGAGGAAAGAAACAAGAACAAGGAATTGGAACTTTTAATCGATATGCAGGGAACACTAGGCGATGCCAAGACGATTTCATGCCGTGTAATCGATCGATCAACAAGTGCATGGGACCAGACGGTTACCATTTCGGCTGGAAAACTGCAGGGTGTCAAGGAAAATATGATAGTATCCACATCGGAGGGAGCTGTCGGACTGGTTGAAACTGTGCAGACAAGTACATCCATTGTGCGATTATGCGAAAGTTGATGCAAGCCAATATGGTG
>JABUSD010000198.1 GCA_021442845.1 Holdemanella sp. | reverse complement strand
TGATCATTAAAGCAAAGATCTCTTACTTAATCGCTCTACCGCAGCCTCAAAATTTGACATTTTCATCAAAACTTCCTCTCTTCAACATATCATGAGAGAAACCTACAAATGGTGTTACTTTAAAATTATCTTTTTTCATATCGTATCCTACTTCAGCATATGCAGAATATAGAATATCATGATGATGAATATTTGAATGACCATTTAAAACTTGTCTCTCTACATCTGTAGATAATGATGCAATCCCGATTCTTCCCTGTGCATAAAGATTATCCGTAAGCTTATGTCTACCATATACGGAAACTCCAATACCATCGCTTTCAGACGTTCCAGCATAGTGGTCAAAATAAGCATTGGCTTTTGAGTAATTAATTGCTACCCCAAGAATGGAATTTTTCCCAACTTTAGTATCTAGTCCAAATTGTCCGCTATTCAGTCTTGTATTTGCTTTGTCATATCCTTTTTGTGAAATTCGTCCATTTGCATTGATATAACTCATCCATACACTTGATTCATGTTTTCCATCCAAATTGCTCAAACTTGCCATACGATTTGATAAATCTCGATTGACTGCCTGTGTTTGTTGAAAGGTTAATAATTGTGCTGAGGCATATACTTCCCCAGATAAACTAGACATATATCCTGCTAAAGATGCAGTACTTCCTATCCCTTGTAATTCTGCTAAAGTATTTTTGAAAGAAAGATTTGTTTTTCCTTCATCTGCGTCCTTATATGCTTCTTCTAAATTTCTAGCTACATTTTCAACACTTTCTCCTTGTCCTGACATCACTTCTTCCACATTTCTTCTTTGTACCGTTAAATTTATTTGATTTCCACTTTGATCTATTTTTGTTTTAATCATAGCTGGTGCCAGTACAACATCAAATAGTCCTTGTACTCCTCCCGCTGATTCCAACATTGGCGTGCTTACTGCTGTAGAAGATACATATTTTTGTGGTAAAACTGCTAAAGTTGATCCATTCTCTAATCTTGTAGTTCCTTGAATTTTTAATCTAGAACCTACATCCGCAATTAAAAGAGAATTTGCTGTCGAATTATAATTCCCTTGAATAATTGCTCCTGATCCGATATTCTCTACTGTTCCACCATTCGATACGTTTGCTAGTCTTGAATTTTGAGATAGGATTAATCTTCCTTCTTTATCAATCGTTACATCTGATTTTAATCCCTTGTATACTTCCAAATTTCCTTGATGAACAACCGTACTTCCTGTATAGCTATTATCTCCTGTTAAAGCTAAGCTTCCTTTTCCAGTCTTATACAATCCTCCATCTCCAGAAATATCGTTTGAAAAAATAGATCTCATATTAGCATCTGCAATATTTGCTTTAAATCGACCGTTTACGTCAGTTAATGTTGTCAA
>JABUSD010000154.1 GCA_021442845.1 Holdemanella sp. | reverse complement strand
CCTTTATAATATGGTAGTTAAGGAGTGAATTTATATGAAAAAAACAGTACAAAGCATTTTGGCCGCTTCGATGATGTTCCAGTTCTGTTTAGCACCTTCTTTTGCCAAGGAAGAAGAACTTCCCGTTGAAGAAGTCGTTGTTGAAGAAGAAAAACAGGAAGAAATCAAACCGGAAGAAAACAATGTTGAAGAACAGACAGTTGAAGAAGAACCAGAAGAAGAAATTAAAGCAGAAGAGATTATTTATGTTGAAACCGCAAATATTAGCCGAGGTTCATGGAAGACATTAAATGGACGCTGGGTATTCCAGTTTGAGGATGGTAGCTATGCAGAAAATAATCGCTATTTAATCGGTGGTAAATATTACTACTTTAATGGCATCTATATGCATACTGGCTGGTTAAATGTGGAGGGCGACTGGTGGTATTACCATGCAGATGGACATGAAGCATCTGGATGGTTAAAAATTGGCAATGACTGGTATTACTTTATTCCTGAATATGAAAATATAATGGCCGCCGGATTTGGATTGTATGAAATCAATGGAAAAGGCTATTGGTTTGATGAAAATGGACACTGGATAGCCAATAAATGGTATAAATACGAGGATCAATGGTACTATTTTGATAAGGATGGAAATCTAGTAACAGATGGATGGGTAAATGATCATGGTACATGGTATTACTTTGAAGATGGTGAATATGTACAAGATGATTGTAGAGATATTAACGGTTATTGGTATCACTTCGATGAAAGCGGCGCTATGATCACAAACAAATGGATTAATTATGGAAATGAAGAATATCCTGAATGGTCTTATTATGGTGCTGATGGTAAAGGTGCAAAAGGATGGTTGCAATTAAAAGGCATCTGGTATTATTTTAATCCTGAATATGATGATATTGCTTTCTGTAATGAATGGGCATTGATAAATGACAAGTGGTATTATTTTGATGAAAATTGTGCTATGCTTTCAAATCAATGGATTCAAGAAAGTGCAGAATACTGGTCTTATTTAACGGCAGATGGTAACTGTGCAAGAGGATGGTTACAGATCAAAGGTGTCTGGTATTATTTTGATGTAGATAATTATGATCGTGCAGCCCAGAATCAAGCTATGTGTATAAATGATGCCTATTATTATTTTGATGATTCTTGTGCAATGGTATCCAATAAATGGATTAGAGTTCAAGGTTACTGGTATTATTATGGAGCCGATGGAAAACGCTGTTTTGGATGGAAATTAATCAATGGAAGCTGGTATTACTTTGTACCTGAATTATATGGAAAGATGGCATTTAAAGGCGTAGAAATCGATTATAAAGGATATCACTACGTATTTGATGACGATGGTCATTATACAGAAACAAAACTATAATATATACA
>JABUSD010000189.1 GCA_021442845.1 Holdemanella sp. | reverse complement strand
GCCATACCGGAACGCTCGACCCGATGGCAACTGGTGTTTTGGTTGTGCTTTGTGGAAAAGCATGTAAAGCCCTTCAATTTATTGAAGATACCGATAAGACTTACGTTTCATCGATTCAGCTAGGCTATTCTACAACAAGTGATGATATCTATGGAGATATTATCGATGAAAAAGAAATCAATTTAGACTTTGATTTTGATGAAGTATTATCTTCTTTTCTTGGAAAACAACATCAGCTGGTCCCTATGGCAAGTGCCAAAAAGATCAATGGTAAGAAATTGTTAGACTATCAAAGAAAAAATATGGAAGTCAAACCTGTATATACCGATATTGAAATCTATTCGATTGAAAGTATTCATAAAGAGGATTTATCTTTTGAAGTCCATTGTTCCTCTGGAACTTATGTTCGTAGCATCTGTCGTGATTTTGGATTAAAAACCAATAATCTTGCCTGTATGAAAACATTAGAAAGAACGAAAGTAGGTCGTTTTACAATCGATATGGCACAGTCTTTAGAAGAGGTGGCTTTAAATCCAGTTTTATATCCTATGAAAATGGTATTGGAACATATTCCTATGATTGAATATGAAGATATCCAATGCATCTATCAAGGCAAGCATATCCATTTTGATTGTGAATATGATTTAATATGCTTTACCGAAAATGGCGAACCAGTTGCGATCTATAAAAGGCATCATAATGATGTATTTAGTAGTGTAAGGGGGTTATGGTAATGCAAGTTATTCAAATTTCATTACATGATATTCCTATATTGCATAATGATGTATGTGCCTGTATCGGTTATTTTGATGGTATTCATAAAGGTCATCAGCAATTGATTCATAAATGCATGGAAATATCAAAGGAAAAACATATCAAATCCTCTATGATTACCTTTGACCCCGATCCTTATGCTCTATTTCACCCCGAATTAAAGATAGAACATATAACGCCATTAAAGGATCGCATCGAACTAGCAAAAGCATTTGGTATGGATTATGTCTATATATTAAACTTCTCAAAGGAAATGGCTTCTTTAGATGTACAATCGTTTCATACGTTACTGAATGATTTAAAAGTTATGCATCTTGTCTGTGGTTTTGATTTTAAATATGCATCAAAAAACAGTGGGAATATTGAAACATTAAAAAACCAGTCCTTTGGATTGACAATCATTGATTCCATCAATGATGAATATGCCAAGATTTCAAGCAGTCGTATTGAACCCATTATAAAGGAAGGCAATATCTTAAAAGCCAATCAGTTATTAGGCTATATCTATTCCATATCTGGTATTGTTGTTCATGGCTTTAAAAGGGGAACGACAATCTTACAGGTTCCTACTGCGAATTTATCGTATACAGATGAATATGTACTACCAAAGGTGAAGAT
>JABUSD010000109.1 GCA_021442845.1 Holdemanella sp. | reverse complement strand
AGAGTTGTACTAAAGGGGGATATTGTTTTTCAGTATTTGTTTCAATTAAATCAAGACGTCGCTTGTAATCTGGCATAACTCTCTCTAATACTTCATAGAATTTATCAGAATGGTTCGGTTCAATAAAGTGAACCAATTCATGACAGATGACATATTCAATGAATTCCACTGGATAATGAACCAGTTCGGCATTCAATGTGATTACCTTCTTGTCCGGATGACAGACACCCCAGCTGGAAGTCATTTTGCGAATCATAATGCCTGGTTTTTCGATGATTTCATCTTGAAACCGGTAATACACCATATCAAGGACATCATTCAATACATCCTTTGATAGCTGTTTAATAAATGTCTGGTATATATTTTCAATCTGCGATTTCTCCTGGTATTGCACGAGAAGTTCGTCTTCACTATATGAAACATGGTTTTCCTGGCTTTTCACCTTTTTAACCTTAAAGCTCTTCCCAAATAGAAGGATGCTTTGCTGGTACGTAAACTCATGAGAGTGTCGTAATACAAATGATTCAATATCCTCTTTTGTACAGAATGGATTGGCATGAACCACTAATTCCCCTGTATGGCTCACGCGCATGCGAATACCTTTTTGCTTAGACATCTTTAAAGTATACTCAGGAATGGAAACAGCCTTTTTCTTCTTCCCAATTGACATCGATGAGCCCTCCTAAATCAAGTGTTTCATCTATGCCCCTTAATGCTTGTTTATAATATCATAAAGATTTTTTAAATTTAAGTCTTGACTTTTATGAATTATGATAAAATATGTGCATGGTTAAAAATCCTTACATATATTCTCTCGATAATAAAAGATATCAGACGATAAATTACTATTTAAAAACAAAATACAATCAGAAAGTAGCGAAAGTTCCATTAAACGCATCCTTTACCTGCCCTAATCGGGATGGTACAAAATCAACAGGAGGATGTACATTCTGTTCGAGTAAAGGATCTGGTGATTCCATATTAGGCTTTCATGAAGATTTAATGACACAATATACAATTGGATTAGAAAGAATGAAATCAAAATGGAAGGATTGTATTGGCTTTGCGTATTTTCAATCCTTTTCCAATACATATGCTCCATTAGAGACATTAAAGAAAATCTATGATCCCTTCTTTTTCAATAAAGATATAAAAGGTATCTGCATTGCGACAAGAGCCGATTGTCTGGACGATGAAAAGATAGCTTATTTCAATGAAATGGCAAAGGAAAAGGAAGTATGGATTGAATTAGGGTTACAATCCATTCATGAGGATACCAATCGATTAATCAATCGGGCTCATTCTACCAAAGAAGTCTTTGACTGCATTGAAAAATTAAAGAAGACAAATATATTATGTTGTGTCCATATCATGAATTCCCTTCCTTTTGAAACAAAGGAAATGATGAT
>JABUSD010000260.1 GCA_021442845.1 Holdemanella sp. | reverse complement strand
TGCGGTCCACCATTTCCAGCAGCTCCGGTATCAGATACGTGAGCCGGATATAACGCTGCACCTGCTTCACGCTCTCACCCGCCTGATCAGCTACTATCTTGTTCGATCTTTGTCCCTTCAGCTTCGGGCCAACTTGACCCGAAGTTCTTTTTCCCTCCGTATCTGTCCCTATGCCCTGGTGTTTTATAGCCTCCAACTTCATCCTGTATGCGAATGCCTTTTCGCTTGGAAGAAGCTCCTCTCTCTGGATGTTCGCATCCACCATCGTCAGAGTTGCTTCCTCATCCGTCATATCCCTTATGATTGCTGGAATCTTTTCCAGCCCTGCAATCCTGCATGCATGCATTCTTCTGTGGCCCGAAATCATTTCATATTCCATATCATCAGTCTTCCGAAGAAGTACAGGAGATAGGACACCGTATTCCTTGATGCTGTTTACTAAATCATCCATTCTTTCATCATCTATGACCTTGAAAGGATGATTCTTAAACGGATGTATGAATTCGATATCTATAAGCTGGCTGTTTTCAATGCCTTCGATACCGAAGACATTCTTCAATGTCTGCCTACGAAGGCTTGGTATCTGGATATTACCGCTCATTATCCATCACCTCTTCTGTAAGCTTTTCATATGCCGTTGCAACCTTGCCTTTCGGATTGTACATATATATGCTCTTTCCTATAGCACTTGTTTCCACTGCCTTGACCGAATGAGGGATAACTGTTTCGAATACTCGCACATCCTCATAGATGTCTCGAACCTGCCGGATCACTTCCTTTGAGAAGTTCGTCCTTGAATCAACCATTGTGAAGAATATTCCTTCAATCTCCAGATTCGGATTCAGAAACGTCTTGACAGTGACGATTGTATCAAACATGTCCTGAAGTCCCTTTACAGGAAGATAGGCTGCCTGCACTGGTATAAGCACCGAATCCGCCGATACAAGCGCATTCGCTGTGATTGTTCCAAGCGATGGCATGCAGTCTATAATGATATAGTCGTATTCATCCTTGACCGGTTCAAGTGCAAACCTTAATATCTGCTCCCTTCCATTTACGCTTAGAAGCATGTTCTCTACACCTGACAATTCGATGTTTGCCGGAATCAGATCCACACCTTCAGGATGATGGATAATCAGCTTCTCAAAATCGAATCTGTTCCGTTTTCTTATGTTATCTTTTTTGGTGGAATTGTTTGTATTATTTTTGCTATATGGATTTTATATCAGTGCAAACTTACATATGTGTGTCTGATTACTAGCTTTTATTTTATGTGTTTGGGGTATTTGGACTTTTTCTCTATTTCGATGTTAGGTTATTTATTGAAGGATTCGGATTATCCTCAAATGATTCTTACAACTACGGGATTTCCAAGAATAAGGCAGATTCTGATTTCAAAATTACAACAATT
>JABUSD010000140.1 GCA_021442845.1 Holdemanella sp. | reverse complement strand
TTGGCAATGACCATATCCGCTCCTTCCAGGATATCCTGTGCTACTTCACGTAAGGCTTCCTTGCCATTGGCAGGATCCATCTGATACGTCTTACGATCTCCAAAACATGGAGCCGAATGTGCTGCATCGCGGAACGGTCCATAATAACCCGATGCAAATTTAGCCGAATACGCTAAAATTGGAATATTGATAAAGCCATTTTCATCCAAGGCATTACGAATGGCTTCTACACGTTTATCCATCATATCACTTGGCGCAATAATATCCGCTCCGGCCTTGGCATAAGCAACAGATGCTTTGGCAAGTAATGGTAATGTTTCATCATTTAAGATATGTCCATGATCAATTAGACCACAATGTCCATGCGATGTATATTCACATAAACATACATCGGTAATCACAACAAGTTTTGGATAGTTTTTCTTGATAAAACGGACTGCCTGACAGACAATGCCATTTTCATCATAAGCACCGGATCCTACTTCATCTTTATGGGCTGGAATGCCAAATAATAATACAGATGGAATATGCAAATCATATACACGGTCCAATTCTTCATGGATTCGATCCATCGAATATTGATTGATACCTGGCATAGATGGAACTTCTTTACAGATGTCTTCCCCTTCTATCACAAAGATAGGATAAATCAATTCATCCACACGTACATGGTTTTCTCTAACCATATCTCTTACTGTTTCATTCATTCGTAATCGTCTTGTTCTATCCATTGTGCAACACCTCTTCTAATTCTTCCTTATGTAATGGTCTATCTTTATCTATACATAGATGTAATATCTTTTGATATATTTCTTTTCTTTTATGAGATGGAATACATCCCTGTATTTCATTTCGTATGCTTCCCATATATGCATTGATATCACCTAATGATTCTGTGATAATTTCTTTATTCTTATCGCGTATATATTGTGTCAATACTGGAGAGTTTCCTCCGCTGGAAAAGGCAGCTACAAGTTCCTTTTCCTTTAAAATCGATGGAAAGATAAAATCACAGTCTTCTACCTGATCCACCGCATTGACAAGAATATGTCTTTTCCGACAATCTGCAGCAATTCTATGATTTAATTTCGTATCATCTGTAGCCGCAATGACAAGTTCCATTCCATCCAGATATGTATCCTTGTATTCATCCATATATACTATAAGATCCAAATCTTTCATTTCATCAATGACATGCATGGATACAACTGTTACCTGGGCATTGAATTCAATAAAGGAACAAGCCTTCCGGTAAGCTACATGTCCGCCACCTACAATTAATACATTTTTATTATCTACATTTATAAACAAGGGAAAATACACAAAAAAACTCCTTTACTCAAACATATACATTATACATCATGTCACACCATTTTAATAATAGATTCATTTATGATACTATATGTACATGCC
>JABUSD010000150.1 GCA_021442845.1 Holdemanella sp. | reverse complement strand
TATTTCCTGTTCATGGTTTTAGTATAGGATATGTTTCTTAACTTATAACCTTAACTTCCTTAACACTTCCTTAAAAGATCTAATTTTGATAATCAAGATACTGGCACGCTGCTACAGCTGCAGTTGCTCCATCGCCTACTGCAGTTGTTAACTGACGGACACTTTTAATACGAGCATCTCCTGCAACAAAGATTCCTGGTTCATTGGTTAAGGCATCTTCCCCTGCATAGTAATATCCTTGTTCATCCATATCAATCAATTCTTTAAAGGCAGCACTTTGTGGAATCTGCCCTACAGCTAAGAAAACACCTTCTACATCAAGTGGTTTCACTTCTCCTGTCTTTAAATCTTTGACTTCAATATTTTTTAATACATAATCTTCTTCAATGAATCGATTGACTACATGACTATATAAAATTTCAATCTTAGGATTGTTCACCACACGATTTACCAGACTCTTTTCAGCTCGGAATTCATCTCTTCTATGAATCAATGTAACCTTTGATGAAGTTGCAGCCAAGAATATCGCATCCTGCAATGCGGTATCCCCTCCACCTACTACAGCTACATGCGCATCTTTATAAAACGCTCCATCACATACCGCACAATAGGATACACCGCAACCAACTAGATCTTCTTCATTTTCTAGGCCTAATTTTCGGTGGGATACCCCTGTTGCCAGAATAATTGCCTTATAGCGTCTATTCCCTGTATCGCTTGTTACCAGATATTCATCTTTTTCATTTTTGATTTCTGTTACTTCTTCAAAGAGAATCTCTACACCTAATTCTTCTATCTGCTTTGTCAATTTCTCTACAAAAACAGTTCCACTGACATGGGGAATTCCTGGATAGTTATCTACCATAGGAGAGAACTGAATCTGTCCTCCTAAAGTTTCCTTTTCATATACAACAACGGATTTTCCTGCTCTTGCTGCATAAATGGCAGCTGTTAGACCTGCAGGTCCTCCTCCTACAATCGCAATATCTTTCATATGTTTATCCTCTTTATAAAGAAAATGCATTTACGCATTTGTAAACGCATTTTTCATATTTATTAATGTTTTACTGTCTCCGCAAGGAATTTACGAACACCACCAAGTCCAACTAATTTAGCTGGATTATCTCCATCTAATACAAGTGTTGGTGCCTGACGAATTCCAAACTTTGTAGCCATATCTGGATTTTCTTCAGCAAGAATCTTTGTATAGGCTACTCCTGCTTCATTTAAAAGCTTTTCTGCCTGTTTACAGTTAGGACAAGTCTTTGTTGCGAATAAGAATACCTGTGCAGATGATTCTGTATGTTCACATGCACATTCTTCTACAACTGGCTGTGCTTCCACTGTCTTACGGCTTAAATGGCTATTTGCGATATCATATACTTTTCTATCCTTGAATTCCTGTGACTTACCATCATTCCAGTTCTGAAC
>JABUSD010000347.1 GCA_021442845.1 Holdemanella sp. | reverse complement strand
GTGGTCATGAATATGTTGAAGAAGATTCTTATATGGATATGGAGTCTTCCGATATCCTCTTCCAATCGCTCCTGTATTGACTTCAAATATTTTACCTGCATGAATCAATATATCAATCGTGTCACAGGCAAGTTTTACATATTCTTTATTATCAAATGAAATAAAGATCTGTTCTTCATTGTATTTTGTCAACAGATCAACATGACCAATAATATCCACTTCATCCCATGTAGCCATTACTTTCATCTGCTCATAATATTCTGCAGCTAACTTTAAAAAATTATTGTCATACCATGTTTCAAGCATATTCCGAATAACGGATTCATCATAATCCACCGCGATATATGTATCGTTTCTTGATAGGAAATGCATACTTCCTATCATATAATCATAATCTTCAGGATGAGGATCTCTTAAGCGGATATCCTGTTCCAATCCAAGATAGATAGTAATCGAATCCTTATATTTCTCTTTTAATCGAAGAACTTCTCTTTTATATTCCTTAGTACCTTCTATAGACATGCAATCTTCATCTTCAGGAATGTAACTATGACCACTAAATCCAAGAACTGTAAAATTCTTTTCAATGGCCTTCTTTACCATATCCTCTAATGAATTCTTGCCATCACAATATGTACTATGTGTATGTAAATTCTGTTTAATCATGCCTTTCTCTTTCTAGTTTCTCTAACCATTTTGTACAACCTTCTAATATATCCTTATAGGCTCTATCAAAATCATCGGTGTACCATGGATCACTAACACTTCTTCCATCCAGTAACGGATAAATCTTATGATCCTTATCATAAGGAAAGCGCCTATGTAGATTATTCATATTATAGGAATCCATTCCTATGATATAATCAAATGCATCATAGTCTCTTTTCTCTATCTGTCTTGCCTGTCTTCTTGCATAAGGAATCCCTTTATTTGATAATATCCTTTTTGCGGGTGGATACATATCATTGCCTATCTCTTCTGTAGAAGTGGCCGCACTTTCAATATAATAGTGTTCCCTGATTCCTTTTTTATTCACTAAATCTTTCATTATAAATTCAGCCATTGGTGAACGACAGATGTTCCCATGGCACACGAATAGTACTTTTATCATCCTAGTATATTTTCCTTTTCTCAAAAGCTGATTTTATCAATAATAATATCCTCATTATCATTCTTTAAGAACATAGACATGTATACCGGCAAATACGTAACTTTGCCGTTAACTGATACATTACAGTTTGCAAATACAATTCCTTCTTTCATTTCATATTCCTTATTACCCAAACAATTATTCATCGCTGAATGAACAGTATACTCCTTTCCGCTCTTCACCTCTATCGGAAGAGCATGGCCGCTATATTCTATAACAAAATCCAATTCTCCCAGTCTGTTTGAATTATAGTAATATACTTTAAATCCTTTGCTTACAAGTTCCTGAATAACTG
>JABUSD010000106.1 GCA_021442845.1 Holdemanella sp. | reverse complement strand
TTTTCATATAAAAATCACCATCCTTACCAATATTATAAAGATATTCAAACAATATAAAAAGGATAATCACGAGAATTTCGTGATTATCCTACACAGTCAGTACGGACATATCCACCATTTGAATCAAATGTATAAACATATCCATTTTCAATTAACTGATATCCATCCTTAGCCATGGCATTGTTGTATTCTGGTACAAAATAGAACCATTTTCCATTTAATTTATACCATCCTGACATTTCATGTCCTTCACCATCATAATAATAGGATTGTCCATCTTTGTTGACAAATGTATTTGTTACCATCTTACCACTTCCATCAAAGTAATAGCGATGTCCATTGATAGTTCTTGCTTCATCGGATAACATAATACATTCATTATTTGGATCTAAATAATACCATTTGTTGTTGTTTAATAACCATCCAGCTTGTGCTCTTCCAGATCCTGTATAATACTTCCAATGGGTATTGTATAGGAACCAGCAGTTGGAAATCATGACTCCACTATCATTTAAATAGTAATAGGAACCATCGGTATCCAGAAACTCTGTATTTACAAGCATTCCTTCCTGTGTTGTATAATACCAGCTGTTTCCTGATTTAACCCAGCCTGTATAACGGAATCCATTCGCATCATAATAGTACCAGATAGCATTATAGAATACCCATGCATTCATATAGGCAGCACCATCATTTCCAAAATGATAGATACCATTGCCTGTTCTGACAACAGCATTTGAACGCATGGTATAATCTTCTCTAAAATAATAGATTTTACCATTGATTGTCTGAATACCTGTTAGGGGAGAACCATTTATAAAGTAATACCATTCATTGTTTCTCTGTAACCAGCCATTTTCAAACATATAGCCGGAAGCATCAAAGAAATAATACTTACCATCAATTTCTAAGAATTGATTTACAATCATCTTACCGTTCATCGCTTCATTTAGTGAAGTCCAAAAATATTGCCATTTATTGACACTATTATTATAGTGCCATCCATGAACTTCCTTACCATTTGCCTGATAATATCGAGTACCAGGGATCGTTCCTGTATATTGTACATATTTATTGGCATACATATCACCATTTATACTGAAGCAATAATAATCATCATCAATTTTATGACGACCTGTTGCCATTTTTCCATCTTCATCTGGTAATAAGTAATACCATTTTCCATTTTGATAAGTCCATCCAGTTACTTTAACTCCATTCTCATAATAATAATAGAAACCTTCCACATTAACCCAGGATTCATCTTTATCTAAATCAATAGTATCTTCAACTTCTTCATAAACAACTTCATCAACATCATTCATGATGGTTTCTTCTTCATTTGCCAGGGTAGGGAATAGACCTATTTGAAATACCATGGAAAGGGATACGAATACTTGTAATAATTTCTTCATAATAAATTAACCTCCTTAACTATATTATCAATACTATCATA
>JABUSD010000059.1 GCA_021442845.1 Holdemanella sp. | reverse complement strand
AGATGAAAGAAAAGATAATCATGATATTGTTGGCACTGATTGTTGCGGTGGCTATTCACAAAATGGTCAACCATCCAATTCAGGAAGCAGTAATTGTTGATTCACCTGCATATGGGTCAGATATAATGCCTGTTATGCGGTCAGATTTGACTTACACAGTGCCTGATAATTTCAAGCCTATAAATTGTAGCCTTGACGATGAAACCCAAGAATTTGCCTATTACATCGCCAAGGCAAGAAATATCGATTTCACATTCATGATGGCAGTCATGGATGTGGAATCAGGATTTGATTGTAACACAATTAGTTCAACAGGTGACTATGGATTATTCCAAATCAATAAGAAAAACCATGAATGGTTGAAAGAAGAACTTGGTATTGATGATTTCCTTGACCCATATCAGAACATCATTGCAGGGTCATACATCCTTGAAAGACTGTTTGAAAAGTATGAAGATACAACATTGGTTCTTATGGCTTATAACATGGGCGAATCAGGCGCAAGTGTTCTGTGGGATGCAGGAATCTATGAAACAGACTATACAAGGGCAGTATTTGAAACAGTGGAAAATTTACAATGGGGTGAAGCATGACAGTAGCAGAATGGATTAAGGAATTAAAACTGCATGAACCAACAAATGAAGTAGTATTTGAACTAGATGATTCTGATGTGGAAATTGATTCATACAAAGTCACAAAGTTCGGTGATGAATCGGTTTCAATTAGTTCGATTCTTAATGAAACATTTATTGGTGATGTTCGTGGTGAATGTTTAGTTAGTTTGGAAGTAAAGAGGAAATAGTGATGACTGAATCTCAAAGACAAGAAATTGCTAGATTAGAAGGCATGAAGGATGAAAAGATTTTTAGGCTGATTGAAGAATGCACTGAAATCAACAATAACATCAGAAGAATCAAGAATAAAAAGCCTATAAAAAGCGAAGAACAGATTTGGTGCGAAAAGTACACCAAGTGTATGATTGAAGAAATTTCAAAGCTGAATCGCATTGTTGTATATCCATGTGATGCAGAATATTACAAGGATTTCAACCATGAAGAATATGTCAAGTATTCAGATGTTGTAAGTCTGATGGAAAGGGGAATAAATGAAAGCTGAACAGTATATTTCACAGGTGGCAAAGCTTGATAAGCTGATTGCCAATAAGATGATTGAAAAAGAACAGTGGCATGCCATCGCTACATCAACCACTGCATCACTGTCTGATGGGGACAGGGTTCAGTCATCAGGGAATCCACAGAAGATGGCTGAAGCGGTTCACAAGATGATTGAAATTCAAGATGAAATTGATGAAGCCATTGAAAAGTACATCGCTATCAAACATGATGTAATCAAGACTATTGAAAAACTTCCTGTGATTGAATATGACATCATCCACAAGCTTTACATTCAGGGCATTGATGCTGAAACCATTGCAGGTCAATATGGAATGTCAAAGTCATGGGT
>JABUSD010000298.1 GCA_021442845.1 Holdemanella sp. | reverse complement strand
ACATCAGAAACTGAAACTAAAACAGAAACAGAAGTAGAAGAAAAGAAAGAAGAAACTGTGGCTTTAAAGGAAACAGAAAGTGATGAAATTGTTGTTAATTTATATTTGACACAAGTTATAGGAAGTGATATCAATGAGGTTTATGTAATATCAAGTAAAACAGGTAAAGGAAAAGACAAGAATATCTTAGGTGATCAGGCACCATTTAAAGGTGGTGAAATCATTGAAATAGACAATGCATTCTCATATACAAAAGATGATACACTTTTGGTATTTTGAAATTGTAGACACATCTGGAAATCGTATAACATTCCCTGAAATAGATCTTTCAAATGTCAAAGACCCTAACTGGTTACAAATTTCATTATCTAATAAATATCAAGATAGGTATGCCGCAACAATTATTGAATAATCAAAATCGATTCGTTTTCCAGGATGATTATATAATTGTTAAACAATCTTATAAAATCAGATAAAAAGTGCTGTAACGAACTATCGTTATAGCTCCTTTTTATATGGATTGAGTTGCGTAAGAATAATACGCAAGGTATTATTTGTAAAAAATCTCAATAGTGCGCAAAGTAATATAGATAATCTTATAAAAATACTATTTGTAATCACAATGTTATCAAAATAAAGTAAAATAGAAGTAGGAGAGTATTATTAATGGGATTATTTGATAAATTCAAAAAGAAGGATAAAAAAGAGAATATAAATACAATTGGCTGGGATGCGATTGATAAAGAATGTTTAAGAGTATATCCCAATCAAACAAATCCAAAACATTATGCTGCCATTATTAAATATAAATTTGGAGGTCCAGATCCTCTTGATGGCATCAGTGTATATGATGGAGGTACGTATTGGCATTTTGTTACCTATGGTTTATCGGAACTCTATGAAAAGGAATCCAAAGACAAGGAATGGAGTGGATTTGGTATGGAATTCACCTTTAAATTAAAGAAAGAGAACTATGCGGATGAAGAAAGGGAATTAAAAAATATCTGTAGCATATTACAACAGATTGCACGCATTACCTTTAAAAGCGGTGAAATCTTTAAACCATTTGAATATCTTTATACAGGACAGACAGAAGGTATCGACTCACAGCAGCTTTCAAATATTACAGGCTTTATCACCATACCAGATACAAAACTACAGCCATTAAGTACAATAAACGGAAAGGTTATTTTTGTTGAATTCATCGGTGTTACAAATGCTGAATTATTAGCTCTAAAAAATAAGGAAATACATGTAAAAAATCTATATGAAAAGTTAGATAGCGATATAACAGATTACAAAAGAAAATCAGTTATAATGGAATAAATGACAGTAGGATATAAACTAGGAGTTTATTATGAAAACAATACGAAAAGGAGTTCTTATGGCTTTTCTCATATCCCTTATTAGCGGATGTCGTACACTGAGAAGTGAATGGATTGTGGGTAAAGATATTAAAAAGGAAGATATTACAGAATTTTATTA
>JABUSD010000392.1 GCA_021442845.1 Holdemanella sp. | reverse complement strand
TTACGTATTCAGTGAATCTATTACTGGATTTATTGAAAGTAGATACTTTTGAAAGAGTGGAAACCAAAGAAGCTTCTATCTATGAGATCTTAGATGATATGTTAGCTTATGCCGTTGAAAAAGGTTTGATTGAAGATAACACAACGGAAAAAGATCTGTTTGATACAAGAATTATGAATTGTATCATGCCTAGACCAAAAGAAGTAATCGAAACATTCAACAAGATCTATAAAGAAAATCCCGAAATGGCAACCGATTACTACTATAAGCTATCGATTGATTCAAACTATATTCGTAAATCCAGAACGGATAAGAATATTAAATTTACCCATTATTATAAATATGGGGATATCCAGATTACAATTAATCTATCTAAACCAGAAAAGGATCCAAAGGAAATCGCAAAGGCAAAGCTGGTGAAATCTTCAGGGTATCCAAAATGTCTGTTGTGTAAGGAAAATGTTGGATATGCAGGACATATGAATCATCCGGCTAGACAGACACATCGTATTCTTCCATTGCACTTGAATGGCAAAGAATACTATATGCAGTATTCACCATATGTCTACTACAATGAACATTGTATTGTGTTTAATGGAAACCATGTACCAATGGTTATTAATGAGCATAGCTTTGAAAACTTATTGGCATTTACAGAAGTATTTCCACACTATATGGCAGGAAGCAATGCAGATTTGCCAATTGTTGGAGGATCGATTCTAACCCATGATCACTATCAGGGAGGAAGACATCATTTCCCAATGGAAGATGCGACTGTCATAAGTGAAAGAGAGATTCATGGGGTTCAAGTACAGATGTTGAACTGGCCGTTGTCAACACTTCGTTTAACCGCAGATACTAAAGAAGCCATTGTTGAATTAGCGGATGAAACATTGCAGAAATGGATTGATTATAGCGATGAAAGCTGTGATATTATCTCGCATACAGATGGAGTGCGTCATAATACAATTACACCAATCGCAAGAAGACAAGGTGATTTATACCAGATGGATCTTGTGTTAAGAAACAATCGCACAAGCGATGAACATCCATTGGGAATCTTCCATCCTCATGATGAACATCACCATATCAAGAAAGAAAATATCGGTTTAATTGAAGTGATGGGATTGGCTGTCTTACCAGCTCGATTAAAAACGGAACTGGAAGATTTGAAACAGTGTTTATTAGGAAAACAGGATTTTGATTTAAATGAATCGCTACAGAAGCATAAAGACTGGTATGCATATCTTAAGACATTGGAATATAACGAAGATACAGTGGATGCATTCATTGAAATGGAAGTCACAAAGAAATTCGTTATGGTATTAGAAGATGCCGGTGTCTATAAGATGAATGAAAAAGGAATTGCAGGATTTAATCGTTTTGTCGATACATTGGTAAAGTAGGAGGATAAAAAATGAAAGCTACAGGATTAAAACAGGAATTTTTAGATCAGAAACACAATGACTTATTAGTGGACATCTATGAAG
>JABUSD010000123.1 GCA_021442845.1 Holdemanella sp. | reverse complement strand
AACTGAATAAGCAGATTCAGGATTTATATAAGGATAATGAAAAGAAACAGACAGCCATTGATACAGGGGCTAAAATCAATGTTTTGAAAACCAAGAACAAAATCGAACAGAACAACCAGGATATCAAACGCCTTGAAAAGAAATACGAACAGGCAAAGGCAATCTATGATGAACATGGGACAATCTTAACACTTGGTGGTATCATCTATGTCTTCACAAAGAAGGAATGCTTATCCTTATTTGGAGGAGCCTATGATGAATATATGGATTTTTTAAGTCCATATACAACGAACTGGGAAATGATTAAGTATGCCATTGATCAAGGAATGACAAAATATAACTTCTATGGAATCAGTGGCAAGATTCATGATAAGAATGATGAAATGTATGGACTGTATGATTTCAAACGCGGTTTTGGCGGACAGGTAGAAGAATATGTCGGTGAATTTGATCTGGTTGTCAATAAACTGATGTTCTTTGCCTATGATAAGGCCTTTACAGCCTTCATGAATTATCGCTTAAATAGGGCAAAAAAGAAATAGGAACATACTATTGTTCCTATTCATTTATAGCCATTACTTCGCATAATATATATTATGTAATATATAAATAGACCTGGAGAGGTCATAATGATATGGATTCATATGTTAACGTATGGCTTGTGCGATATGGATTGGTTCGTATATGGTATAGTTCCTATGTATTTGAATTGTATATCAAATATATTTTATATATATCCTACACTTCAATTCATATATACATATTTATTTATAAAGACATTCTTACATTCAATATTATATTCGTATATAGATATATTTATTTCATTCAATGAAATCTATTTCTTATAAAATGATTGGATTATAAACCGTATAAGAGAACAAATACGTATTCTTATACATAAAAGGATTAAAAATGATCTCTCAGAGAGTCTTAATGTATTAAAAAAAGAAGCAATTTAAAGTTTCCCTTTTATAATGTGAAATACATCACAAATTAATAACCAAATAAGGCAAATCGTCTAAATTCCTTTAAAAGGTACTCTGTCTTCTTTTGAATTGTTTCATATGGTATCTCTTTATGGTGCCATGAATCATAGAATGTTACTGTAACCTCCTCTTGTGTGATTTCAACAATCGCATACGTACCTTTTCCATCAAAATCACCACGATTATAAAAAGAGCTTCCAGGATTGACAAAGAGCTTCCCTTCTACCATTTCCATATGGGGAATGTGGGTATGACCATGGAAACAGATATCATAGTCATTCTCTTTCATATATTCTACAAGATTCTTATAACCAGCATATACATTGAATTTATGTCCATGAGTTAATAAAATCTTTTTCCCTTCCATATGGAATTCTCTTATGAATGGCAGATAGTCATAGTCATGGTTTCCCTGGACTGTCTTAAATAATTTTAAGAGTTCGGATCCCTTTTCTAAGGAAGAATCCCCTGCATGTAAGACAAGATCGCATTCAACATGATTGAT
>JABUSD010000094.1 GCA_021442845.1 Holdemanella sp. | reverse complement strand
TAAATCCTGCACTTCCTTGGCTAACTTTCCATAGTCAGCACACATCATGCTTGGACATAATAACTTTTCCATACTAAACTCCTAAGAAGAAGGAAAACTCCTTCTTCTTTATTAATCAAATTTTGATTCGTCAAATCCGATTACATAGACGCATACAGCCCCTACGATGATTCCAACAACACCCATGATATATGCTAACATCAATGAGCTTGGAAGAACTGGGTTTGCGTATACAGGTAATGTCATGAATGATAAGGCAGCAGGCATGACTGCACCCATTGGAAGGAATGAACAGATAATCGCAATGATTCCAGATGCGATACAGTTGGCAACCAATGGCTTCTTTAATGGAATCAAAACACCAAAGAATGCAGGTTCACAGATTCCTGTTAATGCTGTAATTGTTGAAGATAAGGCAACTTTTTTCAAACCAGATTTTTTCGCTTTTAAGAATACACCAAGAGCCGCTCCTAAACATGTGAAGTTTGCAGCCAGGAAGCAGTTGATGAATGTTGAATCGTATCCAACTGTTCCACAGATAGTAATCATAATAGGAATCAATGCCGTGTGCATACCACAACAGATCAATACCGGTAGAATTGTTCCACATACAGCAGCAGCCAGAATTGGTGAAATATTATTTAACGCATTGACACCAGCGATAATTCCATTACCGATGGCACCACCAGCAGGAGCTAACCATAATACCATGATTGGAGCCATAATGAATACGACAATCGCATCACGAAGAACGATCTTTAATTGTTGTGGAAGAATCTTATTCACAAGCATATCCACTAATTTTGCAAATGGCATTGTTAACAAGATTGGAAATACAGAAGCTGTATAAGAAACACCTGGATTGATTCCTAATCCAAAAATGCTTAACCCTTCAACACCCATAACAGTAGGAATGATTAAGGCTCCACCTAACATACCACCAACCAATGGCTGCATATCCAATTTCTTAGCGGCATTATATCCGATAAATACTGGTAAATAGAAGAATCCAGCATACGCTAACTGATACAAGACTGTATAAGTTGGACTTGTTGTATCCAATACACCAATCAATCCTAAAATTGTAACGGCTGCCTGACACATACCGGAAGCAATTAATACAGGTAATGCAGGTGCCATCGATCCTGTAATATAATTTAACACAAGACCTCCATAGTACTTCCAGTCTTTCTTTACATCCCCTTTTTCAGCAACATCGACTGTTCCACCTTCAAAGTTTCCTAATTTCATGAATTCGTTATACACATCAATTACATCCGTTCCAATAATAATCTGGTATTGTCCACCAGCATGCATAACACCAGTAACACCTTCAATACCTTTTACTTCATCATCGCTTACAAGTCCTTCATTGTTTAAAGTTAAACGTAAACGCGTCATACAATGCTGAACATTCACAATGTTTCCATCTTTTCCTACTACTTCATAAATCGTTTGTGCAAGCTTTTTATAATCTTTCTTTGCCATACA
>JABUSD010000263.1 GCA_021442845.1 Holdemanella sp. | reverse complement strand
TCTTTCGATGTTCATCATCTTAGTGATTGGCATACCACCAGCAACCCATTCTTCAGCAGGAGCTGAAAGGTTGGAAACTTTTGATAAGTATCCAGTGAATCCATATTGGATCAACATGAATGCGTTGAATCCTAATGAGTAGCAGTAGTCTGAGTCAAAGTTAGATGGGAATGCACAACGTCCTTCATATCCGAAGAAGTGGTGTAATGGATTGAATTTTCCTTTGTATCCACGAGCATCTAATGTATTCTTAACCAACGCAGAGAATAATTTTTCTGATTCGATTAATGATACCTGTACGTTTCCATGAGGGTCACGTTCTAAGAATAACTGCTGCTGAATATTCTGAGGTAAGATATCAAATACAGCGAATGATTCAGCTGTTAATCCAGCTTTGATGAATTCATATTTTTCATTCCATGTTGGTAATGCGTTGAATGCATCGGCTTTAGCACCAGCTAATAATTCATTGATTTCATCAATTAATACACGGAATTCAGGAACGAATTCGACTACACCTTCTGGAATGATGGCAACACCGAAGTTCATACCGTTGTTTCCACGTTTTTCAACTGAATCAGCGATATAGTTAGAAAGGTCAGTTAATGACATTTTCTTTTCAGCTACTTCTTCAGAGATTAAGCATACGTTTGGCTGTGTTTCAAGAGCACATTCAAGCGCAACGTGAGAAGCAGAACGTCCCATAACCTTAATGAAGTGCCAGTATTTCTTAGCTGAGTTAGCATCTCTTTCGATGTTTCCGATTAATTCTGAATATGTCTTAGTTGCTGTATCGAATCCAAATGAAGTTTCGATATCTTCGTTCTTTAAGTCACCGTCGATTGTCTTTGGACATCCGATAACCTGAACACCTGTATTGTGAGCTGCCATATATTCAGCTAATACAGCTGCATTTGTATTTGAGTCATCTCCACCGATGATAACGATAGCTGTAATTCCGTGCTTAGCGCATACTTTTGCAGCAACTTCAAACTGTGCTTCTGTTTCTAATTTTGTTCTTCCTGAACCGATAATATCGAATCCACCTGTATTTCTATATGCATTGATATATTCATCATCAAATACTAGATAATCATCATCGATTAATCCGCTTGGACCATTCTTGAATCCGATTAATACGTTTTCTTTATCAGTCGCTTTTAATGCATCATAAAGACCTGTCACAACGTTGTGTCCACCAGGTGCCTGTCCACCAGAAAGGATTACACCAACAACCTGTTTTTTAGCAGCTGAAGTGTTCTGTCCTTTTTGGAAAGTGATTTCTGGTTTACCATATGTGTTAGGGAATAAAGCAGCGATCTTTTCCTGATCAGCAACAGACTGTGTTGCGCCTCCTTCATTAACACAAATTTCTGCGATACCATTTCTTAACATTCCAGGTAATTTTGGAGCATATTGGTATCTTGCCTTTTGAAGTGGTGAAAGTGTCATAATAATTTCTCCTTTTTTCAACTTTTTTGTCTACACTATATGTC
>JABUSD010000408.1 GCA_021442845.1 Holdemanella sp. | reverse complement strand
ATCAAATCTTTGATTCTGAAATCTGAACTGTGTCACCAACCTTAAACAGGTCTGTGGTCAAATAAAGCTTTGTGGTCATCACTGAAGCCTTTTCCCTGAAATTGCGCTTCTGAAAGTTGTTGTTGGTGTATTTCCGAATCAGAAGTTCAAGTGCCTGAAGTTTTGCTTCAAGCACCATGTCACTTTCTGATGTGGTAATGAACTGCTTCAATTCTTCCACTGTCATAATCATAGGAATCACCGCCTATTCTTTTGACTTCTTTGGTTTTGGTGTGCCAATACTATCAAGATGACCTTCGCACTTTGCCAAGATGGAAATTTCATGGAAAAAGGCAGTAGGTTCAGCATCCAACTTGAATTCTGAACCCACTGTAAATCCTTTGTCATCCCATCTTACACAAAAGGCTTTTCCATCTGCATACAAGTAAGGCAATCCATTCACGATTATAAATCTATTCATAGATTCGCCCCTTTCAGATTAGCCATTTGACTTGATAACACCCATCTTAACATTCTTGTGATTGAACTTAAGACCCCAATTTGCAACAGTGCCAAGTTCTGCCTTTGTTGGTGATTCCTTTGCAATGTTGTCTACTGCAAGCGAAAGACCATTTGGATGAAGCACCTTGCCCTGCTTGGTATAGAACTTGTCTGTACCTGCTGAAGCTTCAGGGTCATACTTGGTTGTGTACTGATTTTCATAGTTGTTCTTATCACATGAAAGGAATGCGCCTTCACCGAACAGATATGTCTTGTAAATTGGGAATCCTGCATGTGAGTTGTCAACAGTGTAGTAATCTGTAACTAATACAATCTTGCCACCGATTCTTGGAAGTTCGATTGCCTGCTGAATTACATTGCCAACTGTGTACTTGTCGAATTCAACAAGACCAAGCTTCTTGTACTGTGCATAAATCTTTGAATTACATACCATAAGACCAAGACCGCCTGCCATATCGCCAAGTGCCATCTGTTCTGCATCAATAAGTGTGGTTGCAGAAATTTTGTTTGCTTCAGTGATTGTGCCTGATGTGATTGAAAGGTCACATACATGGTCAGAAAGACCTGCAACACCAAGAACTGTACCTGCAATGTTCATCAATTCATCTTCCCATACCTGTGTATAGTAGTTCTGAATTTTTGACTTAATCTGTGACATTGGGTCTGCGCCTGTCAGTTCCTTTGTGAAATCCTTTGCCTGAAATGCCTTCATTCGCTGAATCATCATGCAGGTCTGCTTATCGCCTGAAATCATCTGTGGAACATTGTCTGTCAATCCATCATTGTTAAGTGCGCCCATGTTTTCATCATGGATGTTGATTGGCTTGTACATTGGGATAGTTGCCACATTACCCTTTGAACCGATAAGGTCATTGATAGATGCATCCTGTCTTACAATTCCTGAAGCCAAAATTGGATTTGACCAAAAGTCTGCTTCCTGCATCATGTCTGTGAATACTTCTTCATCGAAGTAAAATCCACCAAATAATCAAGTAAATGTTTATA
>JABUSD010000137.1 GCA_021442845.1 Holdemanella sp. | reverse complement strand
TATAAAGTCTAGAGTTAACTCCAAGTCAAGAATAAATGATAAGAGCAGACATAAATCTGCTCTTTATTCTTTTTTACCTTTTGATTTTAACCGTTTGATAGCACGAAGCATGCTTAATTCAAGCTGTGCATATTCTACCATCCCTTTTTTCTGCAATAAGACTTCTTTTGCCTTGTCTGCCGCTTCGATGGCTCTTCGTTCATCAATTTCATCAGGATGTTCAATTGTTTCTGCCAATATGACAACTGTATTGTCTTCAATCTTAATCATGCCACTGGAAATCAAGGCTACTTCATCCTCTTTTCCAGGAATTCGATAGGTAAGAATACCTGGAACAACAGCCGAAATCATATTGATATGATTGGCCCATATTCCATACAATCCCTTTTCGTTGGGAAAGATTAACGATTCAAGTTCTCCTTCATAGAAAACTCTGTCACAGGCATATAACTGTGCATGGAATGTCTTCATGGCTTATCCTACCATCTGTTTTGATTTTTCAATCACTTCATCAATTGTACCAACATTGAAGAAGGCACTTTCAGGATAGTTATCCATTTGTCCATCACAGATCATCTTGAAGCCACGGATTGTTTCGGATAATGGTACATACTTTCCTTGCATACCCGTAAACTTTTCCGCTACATGCATTGGCTGGGATAAGAAGCGCTGGATACGGCGAGCACGAAGGACAACCTGTTTGTCCTCATCGCTTAATTCATCCATACCAAGAATCGCAATGATATCCTGTAATTCATTGTATTTCTGCAAGATTTCCTGTACCTTGCGGGCAACATCATAATGTGTCTGTCCGACGATATCCACTTCCAGAATACGGGATGTGGATGCAAGTGGGTCAACCGCTGGATAGATACCTTGTTCAGCAATCTTACGCGATAGAACAGTTGTGGCATCCAGGTGGGTAAATGTTGTGGCAGGGGCTGGGTCAGTCAAGTCATCCGCAGGTACATAAACCGCCTGTACCGATGTAACGGATCCTTCCTTTGTGGAAGTGATACGTTCCTGTAAAGCACCCATTTCCGTAGCCAACGTCGGCTGATATCCGACTGCGGAAGGCATACGTCCAAGCAGTGTCGATACTTCTGAACCGGCCTGAACAAAACGGAAGATATTATCGACGAATAATAGAACATCCTTATGTTCTGTATCTCTAAAATATTCCGCCATGGTAAGTCCAGATAAGGCTACACGCATACGAACCCCAGGGGATTCATTCATCTGTCCAAAGACAAGGGCTGTCTTGTTAGAAACACCACTCTCGTTCATTTCACGCCATAAGTCGTTTCCTTCTCGAGATCGTTCTCCAACACCAGAGAAAATGGAATATCCACCATGTTCAGTTGCGATATTATGAATCATTTCCTGAATCAATACCGTTTTTCCTACACCGGCTCCTCCAAACAGACCGATTTTACCACCTTTGGCATATGGTTCTAATAAATCGATAACTTTAATTCCTGTTTCCAGTATTTCAACGGCAGGTACCTGTCTTGAAAA
>JABUSD010000090.1 GCA_021442845.1 Holdemanella sp. | reverse complement strand
TCTATCAAAAAAATAAAAAAAATGATACACTACCACTATATACCAGGAGGATTTATATGAAAAAAACTCGTTTAGAACATGATGTACTTGGTTATGTTGAAGTAGAAGCCGATAAGTATTGGAAATCGCAGACCCAAAGAAGTTTACAGAATTTCAATATTGGAAAAGAATTGATGCCAGAATCGATTATTAAAAGCTTTGCGATTTTAAAGGAAGCCTGTGCCCTTACCAATAAGCAGTTTGATTTAATTACAGATGAACAATGTAAAGCCATTGTCGATGTATGTTTAGAAATTGAAAAAGGAAACTATTTAGACCAGTTTCCACTCCATGTATGGCAGACTGGTTCAGGAACCCAGACAAATATGAATTTGAATGAAGTGATTTGCGGTATTGGAAATGAAATGGCTGGAAAGAATATTCTACATCCAAATGATACTGTCAATAAATCCCAGTCATCCAATGATACCTATCCAGCTGCCTTGCATATCATGATTTCAACAAAGATCATGAATGAATTGATTCAGCCAATGGATGCTATGATTGATACATTAAAAGAATTAGAAAAAGCCAATGAAGGTATTATTAAAATTGGAAGAACGCATCTACAGGATGCCACTCCACTCTATCTATCCCAGGAAATCAGTGGATGGCGATCAATGATGGAACACAATAAAAAGCATATATTGGATAGTTTAGATTATGTCTATGAATTAGCTTGTGGAGCAACAGCGGTAGGAACTGGAATCAACTGTCCACCAGATTTTGATGAAGTCATCTGTACTATCCTAAAGGATAAGACAGGACTTCCATATCGACCAGATCCAAATAAGTTCCATGCCCTAACAAGCAAGGATGCCTGTGTTATGGTATCCGGTGCCTTAAAGGCAACCGCTGCCAACTGCATGAAAATTGCTAATGATATCCGATGGCTAGCTAGTGGACCAAGATGTGGAATTGGTGAAATTGAAATACCAGCCAATGAACCAGGTTCAAGCATTATGCCAGGAAAAGTCAATCCAACCCAGTGTGAAGCACTGACAATGGTTGCCGTACAGGTTATGGGAAATGATACCGCTATTGGCATTGCCGCAAGCCAGGGTAACTTTGAATTGAATGTATTCATGCCACTGATTGCCTACAATATCGACCAAAGCATTCAGTTACTTGCCGATTCCATCGATTCCTTCACAAGAAACTGCCTGGTCGGATTAAAGCCAAATAAAAAGGTAATTGATGAAAATCTTCATAATTCCTTAATGTTAGTAACTTGTCTAAATCCTGTCATTGGATATGAAAAAGCAGGACAGGCAAGCCAGCATGCCTTCAAGAACAATCTGACATTAAAAGAAGCTATATTAGAATTAGGATTCTTAACAGAAGAAGAATTTGATGAATATGTAAAACCAGAGAAAATGATAAACGCATAAGAACGTCTTATGCGTTTTTCTTTATACAAAAAAAAGCCTATCAAGGCAAATAAAAATGACCCGGCAGCGTGTACATCGCCATGCTCTGTAC
>JABUSD010000397.1 GCA_021442845.1 Holdemanella sp. | reverse complement strand
ATCTTATTTTCATTATAATTGGAAATCTGCAGCATCAATATACAGTTTTCATTGACGGTAACCGTTCTTGAAAAATCTTCTGAATAAATCGCTTCTTCACTTCCCTGGGCAACTCCATCTTTATAGATGACAACACTGCTTTCTTCAGGTAATGTAACTTCAAAGGTAATTTCCGTTGTCTTATTTTCAATATTCTTCAATATATAGACATTGTTCAAATCATCTTCGCATTCAAGCTGAACAGCTTTCTTTTCTTTTTCTTGTGCATATTGTTTCGCAAGCTCTTCGGTTTCTTTTTCCTTATTTGCCAATTCCTGCTGCTGCGCTTTTTCCTGTTCCAGATATCTTCGATCCGCCAATAGATTGGTAAAGGAATTGAATAGAACAAGTAAAGCCAAAGCGGCTATACCAATAATAAACAATCTACGATAGCGTCTTTTCTTCTTTCCAACCAGGGAAGAAGATAATCTGGATAAGGATCTTTGAAGGGGTGTTCTTGCCTTTTTCCCACTCCGGTTTCTTGCCGCTGGCTGCATGCTGGAAACGATTTTTCGCTGTGCTGTGGTAATCGCATGGTTCAAAGACCTTGCGTGAGCATGGATATCTTCATCCACCTCTTTCTGTACAACAGCCCAGTTTACCCCTATGGCATCGCAATAGGAATGCACAAAATAACGTACAAAAGAAAAATCATCGGAAAACACATCTAAATTGTGTTCTTCAATAGCTTCTATATATTCAGGCGCTAACTGCGTCTGTGCGGATACATCTTGAATGGAAAGATTTAAATCAATACGTCTTCTTCTCAATAGCTGATAGTATTTCAAAAAAATCTCCCCCTTTATCCTTTAAATTATAACAAGAAAAAGGAAGCTTTTCACTTCCTTTTCATATTTTTTATGCAGTTTGAACGTCTTCTTTTTTAAAAGTAAGATATAACAATACAAATGGTTCAAAAAAGAATAACAGGAATGATATACCCATACTCTGTTGTAAAGCCTTTCCAAGATAATAGCTTCGAATAATCAATGCGATTAACACAACCGCTTCACTGATTAATAGACATAAGCTATCCATTATGGATGGATTGGTATTTCCTATCAATAGAATCATCAGAATGAAACAAGGGCAGCTGATATAGAAATAGTTTGGAATTCCAGCCATTTTAAATAATATATAATCGCTATAGAATGGAATCAAAGCTTTCCATGGTTCTATATTCTGTTTTTTAAAGAAGAACCATCTTGAAACAATCATGACAATTCCCATTGTACCTAAGATATAAATCATATTAACACCACATTTCTGCTCTTATTATAACAGATTATAAGATGACTTTGACTACTTTTTCTAATTCTTCACGAATTGAAATATGTTGTGGACATACCGTTTCACACATACCACATTGAATGCATTCATTAGCACTTGCCTTACCATGAGAACCAACAAGCCATCCTTCTCTTCGTTTGGCATATTTTAAATCCCCATAGATTGTATATTGATTCAAGGCTGTAAAAGAACCAGA
>JABUSD010000100.1 GCA_021442845.1 Holdemanella sp. | reverse complement strand
TCATATCAGCTGATATGACTTTTCTTTTACTCTCCAATTGTATCTATCTCTAGAATTGTGTCCTTTTCATTGACATATTTAGATTCTATCAATAAATCTTTTACTCGATCCGCTTTAATCTTTCCTGATTTCGGGTTTTTAATACCTAGATTGATACCTTTGACTGTGGCATTGACTTCACTTCTTTCAAAGGAAAGATCGGTATCTTCCATGATGCAATCTTCTAATATTAGATTCTTACAGTAGCATAATGGCTGCGTTCCAATGATATGGCAACGTATAAAGGTTAAATTTTCCGAATACCATCCTAAATATTCCCCTTTAACTGTACTATCCTTAATGGTGATATTCTTTCCATGCCAGAAGGCATCCTTTGTATCCAGAATAGAATTGGTAATTGTCATATTTTCTACATATTGGAAGGAATACTTTCCGATCAGTTTTAATTGATTGATAGTTACATATTTACACTCAAACAAAGGGTATTCTGAATCCATGTCTACATTTTCAATATAGACATCCTTGCATCGCCATAAGAATTCCTTAGAGTGAATACTACTATTTTCAATACGAACACTGCTGCACTCTCTAAATGCCTTGATTCCATTATGAATACAATTATCCATATGAATGGAATCATCATACCAGAAGGCAGCTCTACAATTTTCAGAAAACCTGCTTCCTTTGATGGTAGCATTTTCAACATGCCAGAATGGATAGCGTAGATTGAAAAAACAGTCATTCACCATGATATCTTTGCATTCCTTTAAAGCAGATTCCCCATCTTCTGGGCCGTCGAATACACATTGGATAACTTCTGCTTCCTCTATACCATAAAGAGCTCTTTCTTCATCAAATGTCTCATTTATATATTTCATGTATCTTCCTCCTAGTGCTCTGATTTTATCAGAAATAAAACATAAAACCTATTTATATGCAAAAAAAGTACGTTTATTTCGTACTTTCTTCTAAAATCATATCTAATTCCTCCTGCATTTCATCAATGTCGCCTTTTCCTATTTCAAAAGCATCGCCTAGAAGCATATAATCATCCCCATCCACTATCATGCCTCCATTGTTTGGCAAGGCAAAAATGGGAATATCATGCATCTTTAAATCGGTAATCAGGCTGGATAAGTGAAGATAAGTATCCTCATAATGCACTTCAATATCAAAGCCAGATAAGAGTCCTAATCCATCATGATATTCATATTCCTGTCCCTCTTCTTCTGGGGTAACATGATATTTATCAAACTGGATCATAGCTCCAGCACTGGTTCCCATCACTATACCTTTAAAATTCTGTATTGACTTCCTTATGTTTTTTTTATCAATTCGATAAAGAAAACGATCTGGATATCCTCCTGTTAAAAAAAGGATATCTGCATTGTAGATCATGCTTCTGCACTTTCGATTGGAATCCGTAAAATAGTTTAATAGGCGAATATTTCTTCTTGAAATCCCATAGTTTACAAATTCCTTGACGATATCTTCATATTCATCTTTTCCTGGTGCATAATGACTTTTAAACT
>JABUSD010000114.1 GCA_021442845.1 Holdemanella sp. | reverse complement strand
TATTTACAGATACGGAAGAAGAACAGGTTCAGGTTGCAACTATTATAAAGAAACATTTAGATGATTCTGGCATTTCAATCAATCCAAAGAAAGAAGTCTATACAAAGCCAAAGGAACCATGGACTTTTCTAGGTATTCAATATTCCAATGGAACCATTGATATTTCAAGTGTCACCAAAGAAAAAACAAAATCAAAGATACGAAGACGAGCAAGAGCGATTAAGCGATGGCAGATCAAAAAAGGAAAGACAAATACACAGGCAGTTCGTGCATTGATAAAGGCCATGAATAAAAAATTTTATGAGGCGAGTTCTTCACATGAGTTGACATGGAGCCGATGGTATTTCCCTTTAATCACAACAGATAAAACGCTTCATGAAATTGATTTATATGTACAATATTGGATTCGCTTTCTATCAACAGGAAAGCACAATAAAAAAAATTATAATCTACGCTATGAAGAAATGAAGGAACTAGGCTATCGAAGCCTTGTTCATGAATGGTATAAGACAAAACAATAGAAAAGAGGCGATACGATGGCTTATACACGATTTGAAAAGAATGGTATTATCTATTACCAGAATGAAGATGGAAAACTACTTTCCACACGCAATGACAAGATGATTTTTAAAGATGGTCTTGCCTTTAAAAATCTGTCAAAAACAGATGAACTGCTTCCTTATGAGGATTGGCGTTTAGATGATGATGCAAGAGCAGAAGATTTATCAAAAAGACTATCCTATGAACAGATTGCCGGTTTGATGTTGTATTCATCCCATCAGTCTGTTCCATGCCGAAGTGGAGGGCATTTCAAAGCTACCTATAATGGAGTCAGTTTTGAAGAAAGCGGTTTAGAACCATATGCGATGAGTGATGCCCAGAAACAGTTCTTAGAAGAGGACAACATCCGCCATGTTCTTGTCACAAATGTTGAAAATACACCAACGGTTGTTAAATGGAGCAACAATATGCAGGCATATTGCGAAGAAGCCCCTTTGGGAATCCCAATCAATTTTTCAACCGATCCAAGAAACGGAGCCAGAAAAGCAGGCCAGGAATTCAAATCTGGTGCCAATGATGTATCGAAATGGCCAGAAGGGCTTGGTATGGCAGCTACATTTGATCCTGTACTATGCGAAGAATATGCATCCATCATCTCAAATGAATATCGTGCCATGGGAATCGCAACTGCACTATCTCCTCAGATTGATTTAGCCTGTGAGCCAAGATGGATGCGCTTTGAAGACACATTTGGTTCCCATCCACAACTTGTAACCGACATGGCAAGAGCCTATGTGGATGGTATGCAGAATAGCGGTTCATCTGGATGGGGCAAACAAAGTGTAAACGCAATGGCAAAGCACTGGCCAGGTGGAGCAACGGGAGAATCGGGAAGAGATGCACACTATGCCTATGGTAAATATGCCGTATATCCAGGAAATCAGTTTGAAACGCATTTAAAGCCATTTACAGACGGTGCATTCAACCTAAATGGTCCTACCCAAAGAGTAAGTTCCATCATGCCTTATTACACCGTTTCCTGGGGTATTGATACCAAATACAACCAGAATGTAGGAAA
>JABUSD010000265.1 GCA_021442845.1 Holdemanella sp. | reverse complement strand
GAAACATATTGTATGGAACCATATGTATGCTGGTCATGTCCTGTTGATGATTTTAGCGATTGGACATATCATGGCATTATCTATACTGGAAAAGAGGATACACGCAATGACGGAACTATGTATATGTATGCACCTGATGTGATTAAACATAAGGATAAATACTACTTATATTATGGCTTATCTGAAAACAAGGTGATTTCCGTTGCAGTAAGTGATGTACCATATGGTCCTTTTGTATTTTATGGTCATGTTAAGCATGAAGATGGCACATTGCTTGGATTAAAAGATGGAGATCCTATGCAATTTGATCCAGGATTGTTTGAAGATGAAGATGGAACAATTTATTTATATACTGGGTTTTCTGTAACAGAAGCTGTGCAGGAGCGAATTCGTAAAAAAGCTAATAATATGAATCTTGTATTGAATACAATGGGAAATTATGTGGTTGAATTACAGGATGATATGCTGACAATGAAATCAGATATAAAGAATCTGATTCCAGGAGAATCCAATGGAAAAGGAACCGAATATGAAGGCCATGAATTCTATGAAGCCTCTTCAATGCGCAAATACAATGGCATGTATTATATGATCTATTCCAGCACACAAGGACATGAACTTTGTTATGCGATGAGTCAATATCCGGATAAAGATTTTATTTATAAGGGAGTTCTGCATTCCAATGGAAATATTGGAATCGATACAGAAGCCCAATACTATTTTGCCAATAACCATGGTTCGCTAGTAGAAATAAATGGACACTATTATATCTTTGGACATAGACATACCAATCACCATCAGTTTTCAAGACAAGGTGTAGCTGAAGAGATCTTTATGAATGAGGATGGTACATTCAATCAGGCGGAAATGACATCTTGCGGATTAAATGGAAAACCTCTAAAAGGAACGGGAGACTATCCGGCTTATATTGCCTGTGTATTGAAATCTAAGGATGGAGCTATTCAGTCATCTTTGATTCATGATGATAACCGTACCAATCATCCTGCGATAACACAGGAATCTTTAGAAAATAAAGATGCTTATATTGTCAACATTCAGGATGGGACAGTAATAGGATTTAAATATTTTGAATTGAATGGATTGAATGAATTATCTTTGGAAGTTAAATCTTCTAATGATGGCTATTTTGAAATATATGCAGATGAAGTATGCATAGGAATGATAGAATTGAATGCATGCATGGAATGGAAAATATATTCTGGTAAGACTAAAATGGTTTATGGAAAGAAAGCGCTATATTTAGTATTTAAAGGAAATGGGAGCGTCTGTTTACGGTCGATTTCATTAACCGTATAAAAGGATTGACATCGCTTTCATTTTCGTGTATAAATATGTTAGATGATTTGTGACTTTAAGTAGGCATTCATCAAAAATTAAAACTGATCAGACAGGATTGTAACTTCTTTGAAGGCAACACCTTATACTTTTTTGTATAGGATATTTATGTCTTTGGAGAAGTTTTTTATTTTAAGGAAAACGGAGAAAAAGTATGAAGGTTTCAAAGTGAGGAAGAGACAAAAGTTCAGAAAAAGAGATGACTCGAGATGGCTCTGTCCCAGCT
>JABUSD010000302.1 GCA_021442845.1 Holdemanella sp. | reverse complement strand
ATACAGGATATCAAAGCCTATAAGCCACAGACCAATTCTTTAGGAACAGGACAAGTATTAAGTGAACCGTATCCCTATGAAAAGGCAAGACTTATTGTCAAGGAAATGGGAGAATTATTATCCTTAGATCTAGTCAAGAAACATCTGGTAACAGATCAGCTTGTATTAACGGTAGGATATGATGCCAAAAGTTTAGAAAAAGGTTTCTATAAAGGAGAAATCAAACAGGACTGGTATGGCAAACAGATTCCTAAACATGGTCATGGTACGATTCATTTAAAAAGGAAAACTTCTTCTACGAAATTAATCTTAGAAAATCTAATGATATTATATGAAAGAATTGTCGATGAAAATCTATTAATAAGAAGAATCAATATTACGGCTTGTAATACATTACATGAAGATGTATTAAAAAATCATATTGAATTTGAACAACTGGATTTATTTTCCGATTATGAAACCATTGAAAAACAGCATAAGGAAGAAATCAAACAATTGGAAAAAGAAAAGAAAGCACAACAAGCTATTTTAAAGATTAAAGAGAAATATGGCAAGAATGCCATATTAAAAGGAATGAATCTAGAAGAAGGAGCAACAACCAAACAGAGAAATGATCAGGTAGGAGGACATAAGGCATGAGATATGAGGATATTATCCATTTAGATCATCATGAATCCAGAAGTCATCCCAAAATGACAATGATGAATCGAGCGGCCCAGTTTGCTCCCTTTGCGGCATTAACCGGTTATGATGATCATATCTATGAAGCAGGACGATTCACGGAAGATAAAAGAATCCTAGGGGAATCCGATTTAATCAATTTAGATTATAAAATACAATATATAGAATCCATTATGGATTCCCATCCACTTATTACTATTCTTTATTTTAAGGAAGATGATAAAAAACAAGGTGGAATGTATATTACAAAAACAGGCAATGTCAGACGGATTGATTCCTATTTGAATACAATAGAATTCATGGATCGTATAAAGATAAAACTGGATATTATTATGGATATACAGATAGAGGGATTTGATTGAATTCCTCTTTTATTTGTATTAAAATAGGTATGCACATGGCGCGTTCGGCAAGCGGTCAAGCCACAGCCCTCTCAAGGCTGTATCGCCGGTTCGAATCCGGTACGCGCTACCATGGATAGTGAAGAAGCAGGTATGACTGCTTCTTTTATATATGAAGGAGCAGCAACCTTTTGTTACTGCTCCATTTCATCGATACTTTTTAAATAATCATCAGCGTATTTCCAACAAAAGCCACCTGCATGTTTTCCTTTTCCGGTAGCAGCAGAACGAATCGTTTTTGAATTAAGTTTCATATCAGAACAAGCTAGAGATACACTTTCGTAAACTTTATAAATGTTTCCATCATCATCCATCTTGATTACAGCTCTTTTATTTTGAGATGTTGAAAGCTCAGCAATTTCTTTAATCTCTTCCACGGAATAGATTTTCGCATTCTTCAATAATTCTTCCATCTCCGATTTTCTTCTTGCCTTTTCAAGTTCCAGTTGTTGATATTTTTCTTTATCTAATTTTTCTTTGTTTTTTTGTTTTTCATCTAATGCTTTTATTC
>JABUSD010000364.1 GCA_021442845.1 Holdemanella sp. | reverse complement strand
TACTGCTTCTTGAAGTTATCATAATCCTTGGAATCCTTGAAGCTGATAACCTGTGTGCCATCATCTGTTGTGACTGATTTTGTAAAGCTTGACCCAACTGCGCTTCTTGGCATCTGAAGAAGGACACATCTGCAATTGATTGTTTCCTTCGCTTCACCGCTTGGGTCAGATGGATACATCAGACCATTTGAAAAGGTTTCTTCAAGTTCCCTGACTTCACCATCAACCTGTCTGTGGGAAGGTCTTGTTTTTCCATCCAATGTAGCATCCCACTGCTTTACTATATCAGCGCCTTTGTCTTTTGCCTTTGTGCAGGCATCCATGGTTGCCTTGGAAGAAATCCTGTGTCCTTCTGTCCTTGCAATCCTTGTGGCATTGTTCTTGCTGATGTCAACATATCTTGAAATGCTATCTGCAATCTGTTTATAGGTCATATTTGTTGATATGCCCCTGCTGATTTCAGATGCAATGTCTTTCTTCAATTTGTTGACATCTTTTCCCAAAGCAGTATATAGGTCTGTTGAAAGCTTTGTATCATGTGTAATGGCTTCAACAACCTGTGCTTGGTCGATAGGGAATATCAATGGGATTCCCTTCTTCTGCATATCATATATACTGCCCAAATAGCCTTCTTCATAGCTTTTGGTCAGATATTCAGATATGTTTTCAAAGTTCTGTGTCTGCAACATTTTCAGGGAAGCTTCGATGTTGTCTTTTAAGGCTTCTTGGTATTGCACCTGATATATTACATGTTGCATGTCTGCATCGCCCCTGCCAAGAAGTTCTGCCAACTTGATGTTCACATCATTCAGTGCATTTTGATATGTTTCCTTCAAGGCATCCAAGCAGGCTTTTTCGTTATTCAGTTGTGACTGAACCACTTCCTTCTGAAACTTGTCCACCTATATCACCACTATTTCTTCTTTTTGCTTTTCTTTGGCTTCATCGCCTTGACCTGATTGTATAATTGGTCATACTGTTGAACATATTTTTCATTGATATTTTTTCTTTCGACTTTGCCATATTCGGTCAAAGCACCACTGTAAGCTTTGTTTTCAGCAGAAATCTGTTGTTTTTGTGCTGATGCTTCAGCACTTACATCCTGTTTTGCCCTACTGAATGAATCTTTAATGGATTGAATCTGTGATTGAATTCTTTCCTTGTACAGTGCTTTTTCTTCTTTTGTCATGTTCTTCAGTTTTTCTTTTAGCGCATCAACCTTCTGCTTGCATTGGTTTGTGAACCTTTCCCTTTGCGCCTTGGCTTCAGAAGATACCTGTTCTTTTTCAGACTTTGCATCTGCTGAAGCTGACTGTCTAGCACCTTTGATGCCTTCTGATAAAACAGACTTTTCAGCCTTCTTGTCTAGGTTCATCTGATATTTGCCATACTTCAGAATATTCTTCTGTTCTTGGGTCATGCCCTTGGTTGAATGCTTACCCTTAAGGTTCTTGTGTTCCTCATAATATTGATGCGCCTTGTCAGGGTCATAATATTTGCTTGAGTATGCCATGGTTTTATCCCAATTCCTTTAGTAAATCATCAAGCATAGTCAAGACTTCATTCTGTGTCTGCATTTCGCCTTCACTGATGCCTTCCTGTGC
>JABUSD010000376.1 GCA_021442845.1 Holdemanella sp. | reverse complement strand
CATGATCATTTCCAATTCCAATTTTCATATTAATCTAATTCCTCTCCATTTGTTTCAATAACTTTCTTATACCAATAGAAAGAATCTTTACGAAGACGGTGGAAATCGCCGTTCCCTTCATCATCCATATCGACATAGATAAAGCCATAGCGTTTTGCCATCTGTCCTGTCGAAGCAGAGACCAGATCAAATCCAGCCCAAGTTGTATAACCAAATAGATCCACACCTTCTTCAACAGCTTCTTTCATGCATTGAATATGGCTTCTTAAATAGTTGATACGATAGGCATCATGAATCCTTCCATCTTCGCTAATGACATCATAGGCACCCAACCCATTTTCTACATCGAACAATGGTTTCTGGTAACGATCATATAAGAAGTGCAGGAAGTATTTTAACCCCACTGGATCCACTGCCCATCCCCAATCGGATACCTGCAGATATGGATTCTTGGCACCCTGGAATACATTTCCTTTGCCTTCCATTAAGTCATCCTTATGCGTCGTCTTACAGAAGGACATATAGTAGGAGAACGCTAGGAAATCAGCACATCCTTCCTTTAAATCCTTTTTATCTTCTTCGGATATACGTAAATGAACATTCTTTTCCTTCCATACTCTTGTGGAGAATGATGGATATTCTCCACGAATCATCGTATCCGCACAATAACAGAATTCATCCTGGAAAGAACGATAAGCTTCCATAATGTCAAGTGGATCACATGTTAATGGATAGATGCAGACTCCACAGATCATACAGCCAACTTTATTATCCGGATTGATTTCATGAGCTTTTTTTACAGCTCTAGCCGCAGCCACCATCTGGTTATGCACTTCTTCATAACGTTCCTGATTCATGGATGGATCACTACCTGCCACTGAATTGATTGTACTTGCCAACAACATATTCAATTCATTGAAAGTAATCCATTTATTGACTAAATCTTTATATTCTTTAAAACACGTAGTCGCAAATAAGACAAATTCATCAATCATTTTACGATTGGACCATCCCCCATATTTCAAATCAAAATAGATGGGTTCATCGTATTTATATAAGGTAATGACAGGATCAATACCTGCATTACGGCATTCTGTAAAGACATCGCGATAGAAGGCAACCCCTTCCTGATTCAATCCACCTTCACTTCCATTTGGATAGATTCGCGCCCATGAAATAGACGTATTGAATGTAGTAAATCCCATTTCCTTCATTAAGGCAATATCTTCTTTATAACGGTGATAGAAATCACCTGCCCTATGATTTGTATAATGCAGATCATCAAATGTGACAAGCTTTGCCCCTTTAGGAATATGACATGTGATCATAAAATCCTTTTCTTGACAATTCCCATTTTCATCCAGATAATGAAGTGTACGATAGCTTTTTTGTGGACTTCCACTTGTCGCATAGTCTAATAGGACAGGACTTTTACCACCTTCATTCCATGCCCCTTCATATTGGGCAGCACTTACAGAGGTACCCCATAAAAAATGTTTTGGAAAACTCATACTAATGCATCTCCTTTAAATCTTTTACAAGTTCATGATATGTTCTATCCTTACCAAATAAGGCACTTGTTCCTAAGATGAATCCATCACATCCCATATCACTC
>JABUSD010000176.1 GCA_021442845.1 Holdemanella sp. | reverse complement strand
TCATTTGAAAGAAGATGAAGTTCTGGTGATTGGTGATGGCTTTAATGATTCCAGCATGTTTATGAATTTCAACAATTCCTTCTGTATGGGACAATCCAGTGATGAATTAAAGAAGTTAGCGACGTATACCGCACCATCTAATGCCGATCATGGGGTTGCTTATGTCATCAATCATCTATTAGAGCATAACCTTGAAATCAATGAAGAAACCATTTAGAGTAAAGAAACTTTACTCTTTTTTTGTCAGTATTTATGTTAAAATATCTCTATGAAAACATGGTTATTTACTTGGAACAAAGAAAAATTTGAATGGAATGATGCCTTGTATGGATATCATGAAATGATGGATGAAATTCATCAGATTGGCTATTCCTTCTGTAAATGGAATTGTCATTCCAACAAGAGTTTTGATATTGGCGATCGCTTCTTTTTGATTAAACTGGGAAGCTATCCAAAAGGAATTATTGGTAGTGGTACGATTGCTTCCAATTATTTTGATGGAAGTCATCCGTATAAAGAAAATACGATTGTAAAACGTGTTTATTTAAAATTTGATAGAATCTATGATTATGAAACAGATTCGATACTGGATTATAATGAACTATTAAAAATCGATGATTCCTTTAACTGGTTAAATCCGATTTCTGGTACTATCATTCCTGCATCCATTAGTAAAGTCATCGAAAGAAAATGGGAAGAACTGGATAGTGAACACTTTCTTAAAAACTTTGGAGTAGAATTTATCAAAGATAGGGTTGGTGCTTCTAAAAATATTATATTAAAAGAGTATATTCCATTATTATCCCAATATGATTTCAGGTGTGTAAAGATATCTGAACAATGTATAGAATATAAGAATATACATACACAGGAAATTGTCTATATGGTCTTACAGGACCGTTTAAATATCGTTACACAACCTAGTATCTATATGGATCGATACATTGGCTTTGCGTATCATAATTCCTTGATGAACCGTTTTCCAAAACGCTCCAACAAAGGGAAAACAGAGATTTATTATGGTACAAAATACGATTTTATTAACACATATGAACTGGAAACCTTTTTAAAGGATTTTAATAAGGAAACAAGGGAACATGATTACCAAGTCAAGAATACATGGATCTTATCCGTAAGTCCAAACATCTATGATCATGTATCCAGCTTCAATAAAAATGGTTTTATAGACTGGAGACAGCATAATAATTTTGAAATTGGGGACATGGTTATGATTTATAGTTCTTCCCCTAAAAAAAGAATTATTGCCTGTGCCCAGATCATTAAAACAGATATGCCAAAGGAAGAAAAGATAGACGACCGCAAATTCTGGTATAAGGAAAGTGATTATCTTGAAAATGAATCAAAGAATCGTTTTGTTCGATTGAAGCTTCGTTACTTTGTGAATAATGATAAACTGACTTTTTCTTTATTAAAACAGAATGGTATGAAAAATGCACCGCAATGTGCCATGATTATAAATGATACTTTGCATGATTATATCTATACAACATTAGAGAATGATTAGATACCTTCGGGTATCTTTTTAAATAAAAAAAGCCCTATAAGGACTTTCTGGTATATATGGTGACGCGTACGGGATTCGAACCCGTGAATGCA
>JABUSD010000286.1 GCA_021442845.1 Holdemanella sp. | reverse complement strand
AACCATTCAGTAGTGGGTAACCACTACTGATTTTTATTTAATGCTATTTGACAATTATTACGATATTAAATATGATATAGATATAAATGTAAAATAAAGGTGGTGTTTCTATGGGAATGAATCCTAAATTGCTTGAATTAATAAAAAGCAGCAACAATATGATTACTTCATCACAAGCTGAAGAAAATGGGTTTTCAAGAGCACTGCTTTCCTGGTATGTGAAAAAGGGATTTCTTGAACGGGGGCAAAGAGGAGTTTATGTTCTGCCAGATTCTATTTATGATGATATGTATGCGATGATGTTACGATCGGATAGTATTATTTTTTCGCATGAAACAGCTTTATTTCTAAATGGATTGTCAGATAGAACACCTTTTATACATTCTCTTACGATACCAAGTACTACAAAAATATCGAATACATTGAAAGATGAATGTACCTTATATTATATTAAGCCGGAATTACATCAGATTGGATTAATTACCATCGAAACAACATTAGGAAATACGGTTCGCTGTTATAATGCGGAAAGAACGATATGCGATTTATTGCGATCAAGAAGTCGATTGGATGAAGAAACAGTACTTAATGCAGTAAAAAATTACGCTTCATCAAAAGATAAAGATTTACATAGATTGGATGTATATGCCTCTAAATTTGGTGTAAAAACGGTACTAAAGTATTATATGGAGGTACTATTATGAACGCATAATCAATGAGTTTAAAAGGGAGGATTAAAAATTACGCGAAAAAGAACAATATTGCTGCACAAGTAGTATTACAAAATTACATGTTTGAACGATTTCTTGAGCGATTATCTAAATCAGAATATTCAAATACATTTGTCATTAAGGGAGGAGTTCTTGTCGCATCAATTGTTGGCTTAGATATCAGATCTACTATGGATTTGGATACTACAATAAGAAATCTTCCTTTGTCCAAAAAGAAAGTTTTAGAAACTATTCATTCCATCTGCGATATTGATTTACATGATGATACAAAATTTGTTGTAAATTCAATTTCACCAATTCGTAAAGATGATATTTATGGAGGATATTGTGTTAAACTAAATGCCATTTATGAATCTATTGTCACACCATTATCCATAGATGTTTCGACAGGCGATGTAATTACGCCTTCTGCAATCATGTATAATTTTGAAGGAATATTTGATCAAGACTTAAGCATTTCCTTATGGGGATACAATATAGAAACTGTTTTAGCAGAAAAGGTGGAAACTATTTTAAGGCGAGGATCTTTCAATACAAGACTTAGAGACTTCTATGATGTATATATTTTATGTACAACACAAAAATATGATAGAAACACATTTAAAAAAGCATTGGAAGCAACCTCTAATCATCGTGAGTCTATACATCTAATTTCAGACTCAAATAAAATTCTTGATGAACTTTCGCAAAATACAGAGTTGAAAGCAATGTGGATTAAATATCAAAACAAATATCCTTATGCTTCCAATGTATCTTATGAGAGCATTATGAATATATTGAATGATTTGATGAGTGGTAATAATACATAAGAACAGAGTGATGAATGTATATTGTAACAGCGCTTCAACAAAGCAATGTCTATTTAAAACATGTTGACAGCAAAGCC
>JABUSD010000017.1 GCA_021442845.1 Holdemanella sp. | reverse complement strand
GATATCGATGAAAAGAAATCAAAGAAAGCCTTAGATCAATTTGAAAAGATTGCCAAGAATTATCCATATAAAGAGGATTTGAAAACAGAAAGAGAATTTATCCAATTCGTAGATCATAATTCGATTTCTAATCCAGTATTATAATCAATTGCTCTTTGTGCATAATCTTTTAATACACAAATTGCTTGATGATATTTAGAGGGAATAAGTTTTCAGGAAGATTATATAACATTTCAATTAGTAGCTTACATTTGTCTGCACTGATGAAATCAAAATCACCATCATCGAGCAAGGTGTCACATGCTGCATTCATTTTATCAACCAGGTTATCAATAAACCAGTCATCGATTTCTTCTGTGAAGTATTCTTTACTTTATCTGGTCCCCAATTAATAAATAGGACCATACAATTTTATATCCTTTAAAGATGAAGATAACCACTCAAATGAAGCGAGTGGTTATCTTTTTTAATATGTAATGACTTGTTTATCAAATGAATTACCAAGTTTAACGCTTGTATTTTTAGGATATACAATAGTATCCTTATCCCCATCGGATATATATCGAACGTCATCGGTTAATAGGTTTAGATTGTATTCAATATCAAAGTTGGCTCCACCAGCATCATAAGCACGAATCCGCTTGATATAGTGAGGATCGTATGTGCTGGCAAATACAGATTCCTGATTTGTCCATGAGCATAAAAGGGAAGCCGGTACGGTATAATCGATGCCGTTATAACTACCTTGTTTGATATATTCATAAACAGGATCATCATCTAGACTCACAGGTTCGCCATAAGGCTTTGCCAGTACCTTTACCCATTTTCCAGGAATCCATTCTTCCAGGATCTGCTGCATACCACCAACCTGTTCCTGGATTGTCTTGGCATCGCATTGGGATAGGTTGGCATGACTGATGGTATGGCTACCAATGTCATATCCATTTTCAATCATCCATTCTAATACTTCTTTATTATAAGGACTGTCATCAAATCCCGTTGAATTCAAAAAGAATGTGGCAGTTACATTTGTATCCGGATGGTCTTTTTTAAACTGTTCCAATACATCAATAGCACAGTTCTTATCAAAGATAGGATCTCCATTCTTATCTAATTCTGAACAGCCTGCATTTCTTCCACCATCATCAAAAGTAAGAATGGCAGGTGACTTACCTTCAGGTACATCAATGATACCATTTAGATAATCCTCTAAACGAATCAGATAATATCCTCTATCATACAATCTTTCTAAATCTTTTTTAAAGCTTTCTGCTGTTCGGGAATAACCATCAACATCGACATTACCACCGGTATATTCCGTTTCACTATCTTTCATATCATAGATGCCATGATACATGAAGATAGGAAGTTCACCCAATTCATTCACACCTAAAGTCTTATAGTGTTCTAAAGCTTCTGGGGAATTTCTTTGTGCAATTCGTTCGGCTTCTTTTTTGATTTCACGATTTGTCAAGTAGCTTTTAACCCCTTTGATAATGCCAAATATTCCCAATACTAACAAAAGGATAGTTAATATAAGACCCCCTGTTAGTATATATATACGTTTTTTATTGACTCTTCTCTTCTTCTTTTTCATGATCAATTCCTTTGTTTATTATGTATATAATAAT
>JABUSD010000056.1 GCA_021442845.1 Holdemanella sp. | reverse complement strand
GTATTGGGGCTAAAGAAGACAGGGAAGCACGAAATATCTTTATACAGGCTATCTTTTCTGTATTAATCTGGGTATTGATTGTCATGGGTATTGGCTTAATCATCAGTTCCTATCTTCCTAAATGGCTCCATGCCGATCCTGCCATATGGGATCGTTCCAGTGGGTATTTAAGAATCTACTGTTTATTCCTTCCATGTTTTGGATTGAATCAGTTGGCATGTTCTGCCTTGCAGAGCAGTGGAAATATGAAATTACCAAGCTATGCCAATGTATGCATGTGCTTTCTAGATGTATTCTTTAATTATATCTTTATCTTTAAAATGCATATGGGTGTATATGGAGCTGCCTTAGGAACAGGCTGTGCGATGCTTACCATCATGATTTTTACTTTATCCTATGCTTTATTGAAAAGTGAAAGTCTCCATCTTCGCAAAGAGAAGCTTCAGTTTTCTATGCGTACCTTTACCAATGCTTTAAAGATAGGCATTCCCGTAGGCATTGAACAGGTAATCATGTCTGGCTCACAGATTGTATCCACACGCATTGTTGCTCCATTAGGTACAATCTCAATGGCCGCTCATTCTCTAGCTATTACAGCCGAAGGAATGTGTTATATGCCAGGATATGGCATTGCTTCAGCGGCAACAACCTTGATTGGACAGAGCATTGGTGCCAAACGAAAGGATTTATTAAATAAATTTGGATGGCTGACAACTGGAATGGGTATGGCGGTTATGACTGGTATGGGAATTCTATTGTTCTTTTTATCGCCACTTATGATGGGCTTATTAACACCAGATGCATCGATACAAGCTTTAGGTACATCGGTATTAAAGATAGAAGCCTTTGCGGAAATGATGTTTGCTGCCAGTATTGTAGCCAATGGTGTCTTTCGTGGAGCAGGGGATACTTTCATTCCAAGTATATTAAGCTTCTGTTCGGTATGGCTTGTAAGACTTCCACTTGCATATATATTCTCAAAGACGTATGGCTTATATGGTGTATGGATGGCAATGGTGATAGAATTATGGGTAAGAGGAATTCTATTCCTTATTCGCTTAAAAAGAAATAAATGGCAGGAATCATTTAAAATGTAGAAAGGGAACATTATGATTAAGACAATCTTTTTTGACTTGGATGGAACACTTCTTCCAATGGACCAGGAAATATTTATTAAAGCTTATTTTAGTGAAATGGGTAAATATATGATGAAATATGGATATGATCCACAACAGCTGGCAAAAGCCATCTGGAAGGGTACTTATGTCATGTATGCCAACGATGGAAAGATTACCAATGAAGAAGCTTTCTGGAATGTGATGATATCCATCTATGGAAAGAAAGTATTAGAAGATATTCCTTATTTTGATCAGTTCTATATTGATAAATTTGATGAAGTAAAAATCTCCTGTGGATACAATCCAGTCTCTAAAAAGGTGATTGATGCATTAAAGGATAAATATCCATTAATATTAGCGACCAACCCAATCTTTCCAGGTATGGCTACTGAAAAAAGAATCAGTTGGGCTGGATTGGATGTAAATGATTTTAAATATGTCACAACCTATGAAAAGTGTACATCATCCAAACCAAATCTATTATATTACAAACAATTATTAGAAAAGTTTGAT
>JABUSD010000001.1 GCA_021442845.1 Holdemanella sp. | reverse complement strand
GTTGGATCCCATGCGGTATATCCTCTGGCTTCAAAAGTAGCTCGTAAACCACCGCTCGGAAAGGAAGAGGCATCGGGTTCACCTTTAATTAATTCTTTTCCTTTGAAATCAGAAATAACGGAGTTCGGTCCCGTAGGATTGATAAAACTATCATGTTTTTCTGCCGTAATGCCTGTCATTGGCTGGAACCAGTGGGTATAATGGGTAGCCCCTTTATCCATAGCCCAATCCTTCATCGCATTGGCGACAGTATCTGCGATTTCTCTTGGAAGCTCCTTACCATGTTCCATAACATCCATCATCTGTTTATAGATGGAATTTGGCAAATAGCGTTTCATTACAACGGGTCCAAAGACATCACAGCCAAAATATTCGTCGACTATTTTCATATATAATCCTCCGCTTATAATTATACTAAAAAAGCAAGACTATTTTATAAAAGTTTGTACAAATTTTCAATATCTTTTTACAAATCATTTACATCCAATTTAAACTATTTAATTGACATTATTCTTGTTTATATATGGAGATTGATATAAAATATGGATAAGAGAAAGGTTGGTGGATTTATGAATCGTACAGCTTTGTGTATTAAGATGTTAAACCTTCTAAAATCAAGAGGGAAAATGAATACAGATGAATTAGCCGAAGCGCTAGATACAAACAAAAGAAATATTCGTGAATTTCGTAAGGAATTGGAAGTTGCAGGCTTTCCCATCAGGGAGACAAAAGGCCGTTATGGTGGCTATGAACTGGATACCGATGAACTGCTGGTAACGCCAAAACTGACAACAGAAGAAACAATGGCTTTAGAGGAAGCCAGAGCTTTAATTGCCCATCACAAGGAATTTGATAAATTTATTGAATATAACACAGCCATTGATAAAGTAATCGCCTTATCCAGAGATCGCGATCGGTCATCGAAAGTCTATATGGATGCACCTGGAAAACAGATGTCCGTTAAAGAGAAGGATATGATGGATGCAATCCAGAAGGGAGTCGATCTATCCCAGTGCATCAATCTGACATACCAGGGACAAAAGGATAAAAAGCCAAATACATTCCTTTTTGATCCATATGAAATTATTCATTATCGCCAGGCATATTATGCGATTGGGTTTTCACAGCGAAGAAATGCCATACGTGTTTTCCGTATTTCTGAGGAAAGAATGAGTGAAGCTACTTTATGTGATCGTAAATTTTTAAAGGATAGTGATTATCTGCTTGAAAAATATGTAGGGAAATCCAATTTAATCAAAGGAAATTTTGAAACTGTCTATATTAAAGTAAAAGAAGAAAAGCGAAGAATGTTCAAGGAAGCCTATTGGGGAATGGGATTTGAAGAAGTAGAAACTACCGATGCCTATTCCATTTTCAAATTCACAACAGAAGATATTCAGGAGATGTATCGCAATTTATTCTCTTTTGTCGATGCATGCGAAATATTGCAGCCAAAGACAATTCGAAACGCCTATAAGAAACAGGTCCGTACAACTTATAAGGCATATAAGGAGAAACTATAAGATGCTTCATGTTAGTGATCTGCTTCAATATAAACAATGCCCAAGACTGGCGTGGAATTGTCGCCATCAGAAGCTGGATATCAATGGATTTTATCATATGTTAAGTCCATTCAGTTACTATATAAAGGAATATTATGATA
>JABUSD010000039.1 GCA_021442845.1 Holdemanella sp. | reverse complement strand
TTGTGTTTTATCCGATAAATCATTGGCGAATGAACCAAATGCCAGACTAGTGTTTTCAACACACCAGACGATGATTAACTTCATTGAAAATGAAAACAAGGAGTTCTCAATAGGGTATTTTGATTTGATTATCATTGATGAAGCACACCGATCTATCTTTAATAAATATGGATCTATTTTCAGTTATTTTGATTCATTGCTTGTTGGATTGACGGCTACTCCAAAAGATGAAGTGGATGCCAATACATATGATTTGTTTAACTGTGAAACGGGCGTTCCTAACTTCACATATACATTAAAAGAAGCAGTTGCTGATCATTATTTAGTTCCTTATAAACTGGTTAATAGAACATCAAAACAGTTAGAAGAGGGAATTGAATATGATGATTTGTCGGATGAAGATAAGAAAGCAGTGGATTTATTAACGGATGAAGATTTTAGTGATGGGGATTTAATCACAAAAAACAAATTATTTAGAAAAGTATTTAATAAGGATACGTGTAGAAAAGTATTAAATGATGTAATGGAAAAAGGAATAAAGGTAGATGGTGGACAACTATTAGGGAAAACCATTATCTTTGCGGTAAATCATTATCATGCAAAGCTTGTTGTTGAAACCTTTAATGAACTTTACCCTATGTATCCTAACTATTGTAAATTGATTGATAACCAGGTGCAGAATAGTGAACATTTAATTGATGAATTTGATACGGATTCTTCATTTAGAATTGCGGTATCCGTAGATATGCTTGATACAGGTATCGATGTTCCAAGCGTATTAAACCTTGTATTCTTTAAACGTGTAAATTCATCAATTAAGTTAATCCAGATGATTGGACGTGGAACTCGTTTATGTGAAGGATTGATTGATGGAAAAGACAAAACTCATTTCTTAATCTTTGATTATTTTGGAAATTTAAAAGATGAAAAACCAGAAAGCATAAAACAACCTATCTCTATTGCACAAAAGTTATTTGGAATTCGTTTAGATATGATGTGTGAGTTACAGACAGCTGAACATCAATTGAATTCAGAACACAGATCTTACTACAATGAATTAAAAGACAATAATCTTAAATTAATTAAATTGATTAAGGATAACGGTTCAAAGAGAATTAGTGTTCGTGCTGTAATGGATATAGTAGATAAATATTATAATGATAATAAATGGCAATACATTACAATGCTCGAACAAAGGGAAATAAAATATGCATTACTTCCTTTAATTGAAAGTGATATTAAAGAGGAATATGTATCATTATCTTTTGATTATAAGATGTTAAAAATTGAAGAATGCTTAATTAAAGAGGGAAATATTGAGAATGCTTCATCAATTGTTAAGCAGATTCGGCAGATTGCACAGACATTATTAGATAAGGCTTCTATCCAGGATATTTTAGATAAGGCTGAAGATTTAATGGCTTTATACAAAGAAAATGTATGGGTAAATCCTACTCTTACATCTTTAGAATATTATAGAAAATCAATTCGTCATTTAATGAAATACTTAATTGAGGAAAAAATTATTAGTGTAATCGTTGATAATCCTGATGAAATTCAAGAAGGTGAAGCAATAGATAATCCATTTATTGATATTCGTACTTACAAAGAAAAAGTTATGGATTACATTATGGAAAACTCTAAAAATCCAACAATTATTAAAATCAAGAAA
>JABUSD010000341.1 GCA_021442845.1 Holdemanella sp. | reverse complement strand
TGATTTCCTTTTGTCTTGTGGCACAGAGTTTGATATTATCAAGTGACCAGTTATCCTTGGCTTCATCATGTTTTTTCATCATGCCTTCCCCTGAACAAGGAGCATCCACTAAGACTTTATCAAAACAGCAAGGAAAAGCAGATCCTATCTTCTGGGGTGTTGTATTTGTTACGGCAAAATTTTTAGCTCCCATTCTTTCCATATTGGATAGTAGAATCTGGGCACGTTTGGCATCGATTTCATTGGAAACAAGAAAACCAGATTGTATTCTGGATGAAATCTGGGATGATTTCCCACCAGGGGCTGCACATAGATCCAATACAATATCACTTTCCTCTACATCAAGGATTTCAACGGCACTGGATGCACTGGGTTCCTGTAGATAATAGATGCCACATGTATGATACGGGTGATTTCCTAAATTGGAATGAATATAGAAAGCATCTTTACAGAAAATGCTGGGTTCATCTACATAGTTAAATTTCGATAGAAACAGATCTTTATGCATCTTCCCTGGATTCAAACGCAATCCTTTATACATAGGACGGTTTAATGTATCTAAAAAGGACGCATATTCATCTGGTATATATTCTTTCATCCGTTTTAAAAAATCAGTATTCATACTTACCCCCAAATGGATTCTGGCTGGATTCTACATGCATATTCAGAGCATGTTGCAGGTGTATTATATCCATTATTAAACGAAAAATCACTAGTATTTATAAAAAAGGAGACAGCTTCCTCTAAAGAGCAATGAAGCGAAAAGACTTCGATATGACAATGCGGTCCTGTGGAGTTTCCACTATTCCCGCTTAAGCCAAGCACATCCCCCTGATGAATCTGCTGACCAGGATAGACAAAGATTTCATCCGATAGATGGCAGAAGCTAAAGGCATAAAGCTCATTCTGATAGCTTCCAATCATACAGATGGTATTTCCACCACCCAATGGCCATCCCACCCAGTTTCCCAGATAGCCATTATCCGCTTCAGTACATACATCCGCATATAAAATAATCCCATTAACCGGTGCATATAAATTGGAATACATCGAAATCGCAACATCCAGACCTAAATGCATATTTCCATCGGGATAGGCCCATGTACCTGCACTGATACTGCCTCCTGGCAAAGGAAACATCCATGTATCACTGGTTTCATCGATAGTCAGATTGGCATTGGCTAGACATGATATTTTATTATCACTGGACTCCGTTGGTCCACCATAAATCGGTAAGTCCTCTATTCCCTGAATGGAATGATACAGATCTGGCATTCCTTCCTCTTTAAATTCATTTTCATAAAAACGGCTTGCCAATCGTTTCTGCAAAGCTTCAATTCGCTCCATATCCTTTTCCATCTGATTCTTCTTATCCTTGATAGTTTGGATTTCCTTATGTAAACAATTTAATTTCTTTTGTATATCTACATAATTATTATAGATGCCATTAAATTCATAACTATCAAAATCATTGAATTCATTTAATTGATATAAATATAGATTTAATGCCATTTCCATCTCTATTCGATTCAATTGATTCTTATAATAGGCCATACAATATTGTATTATATTTAAATATTCCTCTTTCTGTTCTAACTGATTCTCCAATTCCATTTCTTCTTTATATTTCTGTTTATAGATTTCATTCAATTGTTTTGATGTTGATGATATATCTT
>JABUSD010000168.1 GCA_021442845.1 Holdemanella sp. | reverse complement strand
CCTCTAAAAATGGATAAAATAGGAGATGAAACCTATCGACAGACTCTGAATAGTTTAGATAAGCTCATTTATGATTTAAATGAACATCTAAACGCATAAATTGTTGAATATTTAATAGTACACTTGTACAATATAGATAACTTTTTGGAGGTATTGAAAATGAAAAAGACATTAAAAGCGTTATTAGCTGCAACACTCGTCTTATCTTTATATGGATGTTCTAAGGTAAGTGATTTACCAAGTGATGATGATGGAGCCTCTATTGATGTAGATGAAAAGAAGAAACAGGAAAACAAAGAAGCGCTTGAAAAGAAAAAGAAAGAAGAAGAAGCTAAGAAAAAGGCGGAAGAAGAAAAGAAGAAACAGGAGGAAAAAGAAAAAGAAGAAGAGAAAACTCCTGATCCAGAACCAGAACCAGAACCTGAACCACAGCCAGAACCAGAAAAGAAGAAAAAGGAAGTGGGAACAGAAGGTCCATTTAAGACATCCGATGAAGCCATGGAACGTGGAAAAACACATGTTGGTGATGTTCGTAAGGAACAAGGGGCAAAAGAAGCCGAATTTGTGATCACAAGAAATGGTGAAGGCTGGTATGTAACATACTATGTAACCGAATAACAGATGAAAAATCTGTTATTTTTTTATGGACTTCATTTCCTTAATAGTATATAATACTAATAAGGAATAATAACTAATAAGGAGATATATATGAAAAGAAATACCATTCAGCGATCTCTTACATTAGAGGCAGTGAAAAGACTTGCCAATCATCCTACAGCTGATGAAGTCTATGAAGAAGTCATCAAGACATATCCTTCCATTTCAAAGGGAACGGTTTATCGCAATTTGAATCAGCTATGTGATGATGGGCTTCTTGCCTTAAAGACTATTCCAGGTTCATCGACGCGCTTTGACCATATGGTAAATGACCATTATCATGGCATCTGTTCTGTATGTGGAAAGGTGTTTGATGTAGAAATGAAGGCAGTTCCTGATATTGCAGATGATATCAAAGATACGCATGGATTCATCATTGAAGACTATGATATTATCTTTACAGGAAGATGCCAAGAGTGCCTAAAGAAGAACTAAAGGAGGAAAATTTATGGCAAAATTTGTATGTACAGTATGTGGTTATGTGTATGAAGGAGATGCAGCTCCAGCACAGTGTCCAGTATGTAAAGTACCAGGGGAAAAATTCAATAAAGTAGAAGGTGAATTAAAGTTAGCGGCAGAACACGAATATGGAATCTATGCAAAGACAGTCAAGAACAACGATTCCATTTCAGAAGAAGACAAGAAGTATATCTTTGATCAGTTAATGGCTAACTTCAATGGAGAATGTTCAGAAGTTGGTATGTATCTATGCATGGCAAGAATCGCTCATAGAGAAGGATATCCAGAAATCGGATTGTATTGGGAAAAGGCAGCTTTTGAAGAAGCAGAACACGCAGCTAAATTTGCAGAATTGTTAGGAGAAGACTTAGAACCAAATATGAAGTCGACGACAAAAGATAATCTTGCATGGCGTGTTGACTGTGAATTCGGTGCTACACAAGGAAAATTCGATCTTGCAGCATGTGCTAAGAAGAACGGATTGGATGCCATCCATGATACAGTACACGAAATGGCAAGAGATGAAGCTAGACACGGTAGAGCTTTAAAAGGATTGTTAGATCGTTACTTCAA
>JABUSD010000196.1 GCA_021442845.1 Holdemanella sp. | reverse complement strand
TAATTTAAAAGATAAAATTAGGATATATGCTAAACAATAAATTCTTCTCAATAAAAACCAAAGACGAACAAAACGTAAGGGATGTTTCAAACAAGGGGAATAATATTGTTATTCATCAACTTACATGTCTTAAAGATGAAATACGCCTAAATGACAATGTGTTTGTTGTCGGAGGTTCCGGTTCAGGTAAGACACGCTTCTTTGTAAAGCCGAATATCCTTCAGATGTATGGTAACTATATTGTTGTAGACCCTAAAGGTTCGGTTGCGGAGGAGACAGGAAATGCCTTCAGAGAGAATGGATACGAAGTACGCTATCTTAACCTTGTCGATATGGACAAGTCGATGGGATACAATCCGTTCGATTATTTCAACAGCCCGGAAGATATCCAGCGTTTCGTAAAGAACCTTATAGACAATACGAAAGGTGAGAATCCGAATGGCGTGGATGGTGATTTCTGGGTAAAGGCGGAGCAGACATGGATTTCTGCCATGATATTCTATATCGTTGCCACATGCCGTGGAACGGAGATGTGCAACATGAACACAGTCATGCTTCTTCTGGACAACAGTTCGAACCGTGAGGACAATGAGGATTACAAATCGGCGGTCGATTTCATGTTCGAAGATCTTGAGAATGAAATCCGGGTAAGGAACAACGGAAGATCCAAGTATTCCTATGAAGACCTTGCAGTGCGCAACTACAGGATATACAAGCAGGCGGCAGGAAATACAGCAAAGGGTATCCTTGTCAGTGTCGGAGCAAGGCTTCAGATACTGAATACACCGGGTCTGCAGAGGATCCTTGAAAAGGATGAACTTCATCTTGACCACCTTGGAAATCCGATGGTCAGATCACTCAATGAAGCAAAGAAGGACAATCTGTCATTCGATATAGACAGGAAGACCTATGAAATAGTCCAGCCAAAAGCGGATTATGAGAAGCTGGATACTGAAAGGCTAAGAAAGGTGATATTGTTCATCATCATTTCAGATTCGGATGGAACATATTCCTTCCTTGCAAGCATACTTTTGCAGCAGCTATATACAGAGCTGTATTTTATTGCTGACAAGAGGAAAGACCATAAGCTTCCGATACATACACGCTTCATTAATGATGAGTTTGCAAACTGCGGAAGGCAGCCTGATTTCCAGCGGAAGATAAGCACGATGCGTTCAAGGGAGATAAGTACAGCCATAATTGTACAGGGTATCTCCCAGATCAAGAGCAGAAGCCTGTATGGAGACGACTGGGAAGCCATCTATGAAAACTGTGCCATCACGCTTTTCCTAGGTTCAAAAGGGCCTACAACCCTAAATGAGATATCAAAGCTTGGAGGCAAGCAGACAATTGCCATCAAGACGGAAAGCGAGACAAAAGGTACAACGACTTCGGTCACAAGGGGTGAACAGTATTCCACACGTGATCTGTATGATTATGGGGAACTTGGAAGGCTTGCCCTGAACAAGTGTCTTGTACATATCAGTGGATACAACGTATTCGAGGATTTCAAATATGATGTGAAGGACCATCCGAACGTCCATCTTACAGAGGATGCCGATAAGGATGGCGAAAAGAACCATTTCGATATTGTTGAATGGATAGCCCAGATGCAGGCAATCGATGAAAGCAGAGGCGTGACTGCAAGGGCGAGCATAAAGCTTTCTGAGGCCAGCGTAGATGTTGATGAATATG
>JABUSD010000031.1 GCA_021442845.1 Holdemanella sp. | reverse complement strand
AGACAGATTGTCTTTTCCGTACGGCTTTCATCCGCTACCACTAGATTGGTTGTTAGAGCATCCAGATGTCTATCCACACATTCAACCGATGCATAGAATGATTTTAAATCAATCGCTATATAAATTGGCATATTAAATATTCTTTACCGTTTCATTCTGCCATAAGAAATTCATAAACAGTGGATTCTGTTTTTCCCAATCGGCTTCACAATGATATCCGCCTACCTGACAATATAGATTCACAATGACATGTTCCTTTAATAAGGCTTCTTCTATCTTTTTATTGGCATTGTATGTAATCGATGTAAAATCTAAATTGAATTTATCTGTTAAACCTTTCGCTTCATTGGTACCCCATGATAGATAAATTCTTGTATCTTCATTCAATCCTTCTTCAATATCTTTTAAAATAGGATCGGTACATGTCATAATACTGCTGGAAAGACAGGCTGCCTTAGAAATATAATCATTGTATTTAATGACTGCATATAATGCCATTAAACCTCCCATAGAGCTTCCTGCAATGCCTGTACATTCTCTAAATGGATAGGTTGGATATTCTAAATCAATCATCGGTTTTAATGTGAATAGAATCCATTTTACAATTTCATCTCCCTTTGGTTCAAATTCATCTAAGAATCCATCCTTTTCGACTTTATAAGGAAGATATTCACACATTCTTTCATTGCGGTTATGTCCACATTCAATTCCTACAATGATCATTTCCTTATTCCATGATTCCATGAATTCCTTTAATCCCCATGATTTTCCATAGGTTGCATCTTCATTGAAGAATAAGTTATGGCCATCATAGAAATACATGACAGGATATCGTTTTCTTGATGTCTTATAATCATCGGGTAAATAGATATGTAACATTCTATTATCCTTGGATGGTTCACTATATACTTCTCTTTTTATAATCATTTCAATACCTCTTTATAGACTCTTAATACATTCTTATAGAAAATCTTTTCTACTTCTTCTTTACTAAAGCCTTCTTCATATAAAGCTTTTTCCAATAGATGCATATACGATGCATCCTTGATTTCCAATTCACAGCTGATGCCATCAAAATCCGTTCCTAATCCAATGACATCAATACCTGCTAATTCTTTGATATATTTAATATGTTTAACCATGGCTTCTATTCGAGAGATTCCATTTGGTTTGTCATGTTCTTCTAGAAAATCACCACAGAAATTAAGTCCCATAACCCCTTTTCTTTGGGCAAGTTTTATAATCATGTCATCACTTAGATTTCGCGCAACATTGCATACACTTCTAGCATTGGAATGGGATGCGACAAATGGTTTGGATGTATATTTTAAGACATCATAGAAACCAGCATCACTTAAATGGGATACATCAATAATCATGCCTAATTTTTCCATTTCCTTTACATATTCAATGCCAAATGGCGTTAAACCATGAATTTCATCGACTTGTTGTAAAGGATTCGGAATGCTAAAATCATCCATTTTCGACATGGAAATATTTGGATAGCCAATCCCATTTTCATAATTCCATGTTAGGGCAATCATTCTTACTCCCATGCGATAATAATTGCGTAACATAGCTAGACTGTTAAAGACAACCCCACCATCTTCTAAAGTTAATAAAGAAGAGATTTTACCCTTTCTTTCATTGTCTTCAATATCACTATATTTGTATACTGGTGCAATATAATCCTTATTTTCATCTAATTTTT
>JABUSD010000319.1 GCA_021442845.1 Holdemanella sp. | reverse complement strand
ATATCCTTGCTTTATAAGCTCTGGCATAACTTTCCAAAGAAGGGGTTGCACTGGCAAGCACAACTTTACAATTATGATAGTTTGCACGCCATAAGGCTATATCCCTTGTATGATAACGAGGCATATTATCCTGTTTATAGGAAGAATCATGTTCCTCATCCATTAAGATTAAGCCTAAGTTATCAAAAGGCATAAAAATGCTGGAACGTGTTCCAACCACAATATCCACTTTACCATCCAGAACCAGTTTATACTGGTCATACTTCTCCTGAGCATTCAGCTGGGAATGATAAATCGCAATGCGATTGCCAAAACGGGCAGCTACCCTTTTAATCATCATAGGGGTTAACCCAATTTCCGGTACCAGAAATAAGACCTGCTTGCCTTGTTTGACAATGGCATCAGCCAATTGTAGAAAGACTTCTGTCTTTCCGGAACCCGTTACCCCATGAAGAAGTACAGTATTTTCCTTGCATTCCCGAATGGATTGAATCGCAATTTCCTGATCCAATGTCAAAGTATGCACTTCATCCATATATTCCGATACAAGATCTTTGGATTTCTCCCTTTTTTCAACGCGAAGATATCCAAGTCGAATCAGATTGCTGATATGAATCTTATATGTTTTACGTAATAGACTAGCCTTACAAGGAAGGGAATCCTTGATTTCTTCATAAACCTGTTTCTGTTTCGGTTTTAAGGGTTCATTACTATTGGATAAGACAAGATAATCCTCATAGACCACATGCGCATGATTCGAACTTGGCCTTAATGCAGGTGGAAGCATCGTACGAAAACATGACATCATAGAGCATACATAAAAAGAGGACATATACTTCGCTAATTCCTTCATCTCCTCATTCAACAAAGGTTTTTCATCCAATACTTCCAATACATCCTTAATCATCTCTAAATCGGTATCCACATTCACCTTTTCCACAATTCCAACATATTCCTTAGAACCAAAAGGAACACGTACACGCATCCCTTCCTTTACATCAAATATACAATTGTATGTAAAAGTCTGATTCAGCTTCATTGCGATCGGTTCAATATATACATCAATCTTCATGACACCTATTATATCATCAAACCCAAATAAAAAATGCTTAAAAACCGAATATTGGTCTTTAAGCATAGATTCTACGTATTGGATTGTACAATTGATTTTACATAGTCTAAATCATAGCCAAGCATTGAACTGATTTCATCAAAAGATAAATTCTTTGATAATTTTAATATCATGTCCTCAATAGTTTTCGCTTTTGTTTTCTCACTGACTTCTTCAACAACTTCTTTTCGTATCGTTTCAACAACTTCTTTTCGTATCGCTACCATCAGCTGCTCTTTCACTTCTTTTTCAATATCGGCACGAATCAGAGCATCCACTTCCGCTTGTCTTTCTTTTCGAATCGTATTTAGAAGCAACCTTTCACGCTGGCGGTTGAACTCTTCTAACCATTCCCTGTCATTCTGTGAAATACGATCTGCACATTCTACCACCATGAAAGCCTCCTTTCTTGATTCCATCAGCTTTTCAATGGAATCCGCCAGATCTTCATCCCCTGTTCCACTACATTTTAACATATAAGCCCATATCTCTTCATCTGTCATATGCATTTTGTACTTCACTTTTGGAAGCTCTACCGTGATGATTGTCTGATATGGCTTCTTAAATTCAAAAGGAAGCCCTGATTCTGTACGGAATGTAAAGCGATGGACAA
>JABUSD010000029.1 GCA_021442845.1 Holdemanella sp. | reverse complement strand
TCTTCTTTAATAAAGATATATGATATTCTTCATCTGTTTTTAAACGCTTCTGTTTCTTTATAGAATTTGGATTGTTTTCTAGAAAAGCTTTTGTAGATTGAATATCTTTTTCCAGCTTGTTAAGTTCACTTACAATTTTAGATCCATATTCCTCTAAATCCAGATAGGAATACATCGTCTTGATACAGCCTGGATAGAACTGATAAAGCTGTTTATAATAATCCATTGACATGGCTTCAAAATCATGTCTTTGTCCGGTTTTCTTTTCCATTTCATCAAGAATATACAATTCATCTACCGTTAATTCTCTTACCTTGATTCCATACTTCTTCGATGTACGAATATCCTGTCTTGTCATATAAGAGAATTTCGCAAAGATATCATCACTAGTCTTATTCTGTAAAGGAATCATACTGACCCAACGGCATTGTTTAGTCATATCATAGCCTTGTGTCATGGGTAGATGATGAAAGCCTGCACTTGTTAGATTTTCAATGACTTTTGAATTGTCAAATCCACCTTCAACAAGATTTCCATCAATATCTCTTTCCTTATATGGAATACCTGGATCGATTTCTAAATAGATGACTTTCTTTGGCTTTAGATAGTCTTTTAATTCCTTAATAAAGGATTGGACTAATTCCTTATCAAAATAATTTAGAACCATTCCTCTTGGAATATAGGCATATTTATAGACTTTCATCAAAGGAAGATAGGCTAACAAAGCACATCCTAGCATATCTCCATTTACAAAATAACCAACATATTCACATGTCCATCCATTATGCATCATCTTATCCGCTGCATACGTTGACTGCAGGAAGTAACAATAAGGAAAGGCTTGTACATGTTGTTCATATATATGTTTATCAATTGTCTGTATACTCATAGAATCATTCCTTTGCCTATGCATGATACCATAAATAGAAATCCTTTCCAATAGAAAAGCGTATGAGAATGTCATACGCTATTTATTAATTCGCAACAATGTTGACAATTTTACCTTTGACAACAATAATCTTGCGGATTGTCTTGCCATCAATCTGTTTTTTAACCGCATCCAAGTTTAATGCGTTTTCTTTTAGTGCATCTTCTTCACTTCCAACAGGTGCTTCAAATTTACCACGAACTTTACCATTGACCTGGACAACACAAGTGAATGTATCTTCTACAAGTTTTGATGCATCATATGTTGGCCATGGTTCATAAGCAAGCGTATCATCATGTCCTAATAGATTCCACATTTCTTCACCAATGTGAGGAGCAATACATGACAGCATCTTGACAATGCCTTCTGCATATGGCTTATACACAGTTTCACACTTATAGGCATCATTGATGAAGATCATCATCTGCGAAATTGCGGTATTGAATCCAAGTGTTTCAAAGTCTTCGGTTACCTTTTTAACCGTCTGGTTGTAGACACGATCCAGTTTACCATCGTTGACATCGCTTAATTTACCCGATTCGATGAATAGACGATAGACACGGTCTAGCCAGCGTCTAGATCCATCAACACCAGCCATTGACCAAGGTTTGGATGCTTCCAGAGGTCCCATGAACATTTCATATAGACGAAGTGTATCGGCACCATATTTCTTGACAATATCACTTGGATTGATGACAAATTCTGGGTAACGTTTTCCCATTTTGATTCTTGTTCATCAAAAGAATTCTTTACTTGAAAAGAAAGTCCTGAAATGATTAAAGGTAATGTTAATAAAGCAAATT
>JABUSD010000048.1 GCA_021442845.1 Holdemanella sp. | reverse complement strand
ATTTACTGGGGATTCCAATGAACAATCATTGAAACTGTTATGTGAATATGATTTTGTGTTTAATTTACGTTTTTCTTATCGGGAATGTCGCTGTCGTATTCCCATCCTAAAGAAAGTGGAAGGTGGCTATCATGCCATCTATCCATATCTCAGTGCTTATCCAAAAGAAAGTGAAGCACAAAAAATAAAAATCAGCCAGATGATTGCCGGACATGCAGGGGTTGATATTGTTTCGCATTCCATTCTCTATTTGAACAAGGATTATGAAAGAGAAGACAAACTGGATGTGAAACAGCTTTTCGTGGAAAGTGATCAGTTCTTCAATCGAAGAAATCATCCTGGCAAGAATATCGATGAATGCATGCAGGAGTTTGATATCAACCTGGATGAATGGATTGATGAAGTCAATGCATCAATGGAACAGGAACCGAGTATCCAGCGAACAAAGAAATGCACATCCAATCGCAAATGCAAATATTATGATATGTGCTTTGATGAAAGTTTAGAACCGGATGATTCCGTTTTATTCCTTACAACATCGCAATATAAGCTGCAGGCTTATGAGGAAGGGATTCGTCATATCAAGGATTTGGATGTCGATAAACTGGATGGATTCCGCCTGCAGTATGCTCAATATATGGCAAGCAAGAACAATGTCTTTATGGATCGAAGTGCCTTGCTTCCATGGATTCAGCAGATTCGCTATCCCATCAGTTATCTGGATTTTGAATGGGATACCTTTGCGATACCACCTTATCCAAAGATGAAGCCATTTGATGTCTTATGCTTTCAGTATAGCTTGCATATTGAAAAGGAAGATGGTACACTTTCCCATCTGGATTTCTTTGGAACGGGGGATTGCCGTATCCGATTCATTGAATCTTTAATTCAGAATATTCCCGAAACAGGGACGATTCTTGTCTACAATATGGAAGGAGCGGAAAAGCTTCGCCTCATCCAGTTATCCCAGCAGTTTCCTCAATATGAAAAACAGATGGAATCAATCTGGACAAGAATGGTGGATCTATCCAAACCATTTGAATTGGGTCTATATTATGACAATAAGATGCGTGGGCATTATTCCTTGAAGAATGTCATGCCTGCCTTCAGTGATGAATATTCCTATAAGGAACTGGATATACAGACTGGTTTAAATGCGGTATGGGCCTATCGTACATTCGATGATTGTACAGACAATCAGAAAAAGGAACTGATTGAACAGCTTCGCAATTATTGTGCCCTGGATACTTTATCGGAATATATTGTTTATCATGGTTTGATTGATAAATTAAAGGAGGGTTAACATGCCTAATATAATTACACATACATTGTTTGCGGATGAAATGTTGGAAAAATTAAATAATGAATTGTTGACAAGCCGTAAACAGCTATTTGAAGTTGGAAGCAATGGACCAGATTTCCTTTTCTTCCACAATTTGACACCAACAAGCTTTTTAAAGACAAATAAATTAAGAAAGCTTGGATCGGCTATCCATAAAGGGAAAATCAATGAATTCTATCGCAAAGCCATTGATATTATCCGTAATGAAAAAGACCCTGAAATACAAAAGGATATTAATGAACAAGTTGAAGTTGTTACTAGAAATGCGTTGAAACCTGTTGAACAAGAAATGCAAGAGAGAGCAGCGGCTAAAGGAGGAAAAAAATAATAAATATTTAGTATTTTATTAATAAATTATTTTAGCATTTTTAAATTTAAAATTTATTAATA
>JABUSD010000200.1 GCA_021442845.1 Holdemanella sp. | reverse complement strand
GATTGAGATATCTCAATCTTATATATACAAATGCCTTAAAATTCCATTAACAACAAAAAAGTTATTAATCGCTATTTCTTATAATTGCATCACCATCACTAAAATCAATAATAATCATCTCTGGTTTTTCAAATTCCATATGGATTCCCTCCAAAAACATATTTATATTAATACATTACACTTTTTATGACCGTTTTTCAATAATTATTTACGCAACAATGCCTTTATTGATTAATTCTTGTATATATTCTTCAACAAATGCTTTTATTTTATCTGCAGGTGTATCATATTTTGATTTTAATTGTTCTACAATTGAATCAATTGTTGTATCTTCCTTTAATAATTCTAAGACTTCAGCAGCACTCTTATTTAGCCTAAGCATCATTTTAGTCTTAGAAGCACTTTCTCCTACTGGTACTGCAACGATTTCATTATCTATTTCGATAGTTTCATATTCATATTTTAATTTCATATTGGAAGAACCTTTCTAAGACATATTTATTCCTTGTTTTTAACTAACATAGTATAGGATGTACTAAATGCATCATCCTTAAAGTTATTGATTTTCATTCTATAGAATTTAACATGTTTAGACATTTCTTTTAATAAAGACAATGTCTTTTTCATCTTTTCAGGATCATCAGGACGATAGGTCTGTTGAAGAATGATTGGGAATGCCTGTCCAAAAGAGATTTCTTCAATACTGTTATGTTCATCTCTTTCTAGTATTACAATTCCTTTTAAGGGAACTATACAGTTTGTATTCCATCCTTCTTTACCACACCATGGACTACCGCAAGCTAGTACTTGATCTGTTTCTACTTTAAGTAATGGTTTATCACCATTCACAACAAAAGAAGAAGGTAGATTATCTAGCCATAGTTTAGTATGAGTTGATTTACCTGTTTTTGATGGTGCCGTAAACATATAGGCATGATTCATATCTGTTGCGATAACAGAACCATGCATCATAAATGTTTCAAACTCTATCATTTCTGAAACTATTTTTCTATATGCTGCAGAACCATATAATTCATCTAATGTCTTTTTAATAATAAATCTTTCAAAACTTTTTTCAATTGTAACACTTTTTCTTTTTTCAATGACTAAATCATCAAATGAAATAGAAATAGAAATATCTGGTTTTCCTGATTCAACTCGATACTCATCATAAATACTTAATGATTCCAAAGGAGTATCTATTATTTCTATTCTTTTTTTTGCAAGTGATATGAACATATATACTCCTTTACATTACAAAAGCTACCGAACAAAAATCGGTAGCATTTTAAGGATATAAGAACCTTATAAACAATTATTAGATAACGCCTTTTTCTTTTAGAAGGTCCATGATTTCATAATCACTGTATCCTTCATTTTGTTTTTCAGTAACAAATTTAATTGCACTATATTTCCTAAATGTATATACTGTTGGGTTTTTTGCAGTTACCCAGATAGTACCGGATCCAGTTGAGTTATCCCATGTATATTGAATTTGACCACCAGCAACTTCTTCTAAAGCTACTTCATCGATTTCAACTCGGTTTGTCATATAATTTCCTCCTTTCTATATTTCATTAATTATTCTTATAGGAAATCGTCCGGGCAATAAACAGGCGGACATTGATTTCCTGTGCACACATTTGAACAAGTCTGATTTTGACAATCCCATGAACACAATGGTCCACTTGTTACAATTGTATCATTTTTATCAAATAGAACTACCATTAATTAA
>JABUSD010000187.1 GCA_021442845.1 Holdemanella sp. | reverse complement strand
AAATTAAAATACAAAATATGCCTATATTAAAATGATTCAAGGTATCAAATGAAAGGAATAACATTTGGAAGCTATCATTCTTATGATGACTTTGGTCTGATTCTGTCAGGCAAAGAAATAGGTTCACCTGAACCAAAGGTCAATCAGGTTGATGTTGAAGGCAGTGATGGTGTTCTTGATTACACAGACTATTTCGGTGATGTGAAGTTCAAGAACAGGTCACTGTCTTTTATATTCAGCACATTGGGACAGACACCTGCACAGTTCATGGAAAAGTTCACAGAAGTTCACAATGCCATCCATGGCAAGATGATGGAAATCATTTTGGATGATGACCCTGAATTCTATTATGTTGGAAGGGTCACAGTCAATCAGTGGAAGGCAAACAGGAATCTTGCTGAAATAATCATTGAAGTTGATGCAGAACCTTACAAGATGGAATTGCATGAAAAAACAGTGGCATTGCCTGCCACTGTCATGAACCTTCGGAAGATGGTTGTGCCAAAGGTGGTTGTTTCAGGAACAGTGACAGTTCACAAGTGCGATGTGCATATCGAACTTAAAGAAGGTGTTCACATAGTTCCTGAATTTGAACTTTCTGAAGGTGAAAATGATTTCACCATCACAGGGGATGGAAGCGCATCCCTTGTATTCAGAAGGGGGTGTCTGTGATGTGGAAAATATATTGTGATGATTATCTTTTGCATGATGACAGGTTATCCTTAAAAGTTTATCATCCAAGGCTTGAAATGGAATTAAACAAAACAGGAAGCTTCACTTTCAGCATAGACACTGACCATCCATATTATTCGGTGATACACAGAATGAAATCCATAATCACAGTGTATCAGGATGATTATCTTTTGTTCAGGGGCAGGGTTCTTGAAGATGAACTTGGTTTTCACAATGAAAGGCAAGTGTCTTGCGAAGGGGAACTTGCCTTTCTGTTGGATTCTATTCAAAGACCATATGAATCGACAGGTTCAATCAAACAGTTCCTGCAACAAATTCTGATTAGACACAATGAACAGGTTGAAACGCACAAGCAATTCATTTTGGGTGAAGTCACTGTGAAGGATTCCAATGACTACATCAATAGGTCTGACACAGATTATTCCACTTCATTAGATGCCATCACAAATAAGCTGATAGGCACACATGGTGGGTTCTTGTGGGTAAGACATGAAGAAGATGGCAATTATCTTGATTATGTCGATGACTTCAATGTTCCTTCCACACAATCAATAGAATTTGCCAAAAACTTGATAGATATTCACAGGGAAAATAAAGCTGATGAACTTTGCACAGTTTTAATTCCTGTGGGCAAGGAAGGTCTGACAATCGCATCAGTAAATGATGGCAATGATTACATCGAAAATGAAAGTGCAATTTCTGCCTATGGAAGGATTGTGAAGGTGCAAAAATGGGATGATGTTGAACTGCCTGAAAACCTTCTTGAAAAGGCGCAGGAATACTTGGCAGACAATTCATCACCTTTGACCACACTTGAAATCACATCAGCAGACCTTGCATCCATTGAAGATGTAAATCCATTCAGGCTTGGCACAAAGGTCAGGGTTAATGCAAGACCACAAGGCTTGGAAGATGAAATCTTCTTGGTGCAGAAGTTATCCATTGACCTTTTGAATCCTGCATCAAACAGATTGGTGCTAGGCAACACAACAAAGTTGATTGAAAGTCATATTGAAAAGCTGATGCAGACCAAGAAGCAGGTCAGTGCGGTTCAAAAGACTACATCATCAG
>JABUSD010000116.1 GCA_021442845.1 Holdemanella sp. | reverse complement strand
CTAAAGAAGCTAAAGAAGAAACTACAAAGTATGAAAAAGTAGAATTGAAGCAGGAAGACATTGACAATCGTGTTGCCCAGCTTGAAGATGCTGCCAAGAATTCATTGGATACAAAAGGTATTAAAATCCTATTAATGGAATTAATTAAAGACAAATAAGCAAAAAAACCACTTTATATGAGTGGTTTTTTATGTTACATTTAAAGATTTTTCAAGATATCTGGTTCAAGAAGAAAATCATAGATATTGATAGTTAAAATGCCATAGCTATCATAATAGGGCTGTACAAAATCCTTTGTGACAACGATTTTCTTGAAAGAATCATCAATCTTTCTAAATGGTCGGATTTCCTGCATGCGTTTTTCTTCATCAGGTAGCGAATAAGCGGACTGGATATAATATCTGGAAGAACCAAGATTACATACAAAATCAACTTCAAGATGTTTACGAGTTATCTTTCCTTCCTGATCTTTTTCTGTAATAGTTACAACACCAACATCAACGTTATACCCACGCATACGAAGCTCGTTATAAATTACATTTTCCATGGAATGGGTTTGTTCAAACTGACGAAAGTTAATTCTTGCGTTGCGAAGTCCAAGATCAGAGAAATAATATTTCTTTGGCGTTTCGATATATGCCTTGCCCTTGATATCGTATCGCTGTGCTGATTCAATCAGGAATGAATCTTCAAAACAATCCAGATACTTCTTGATTGTATTTGAAGTGATTTTAGATTTCTTTACGCTCTTAAAAGTGTTTTTCAACTTTTCAGGATTTGTCAGAGAACCAATCGCTGAGGAAAGAACATTCAACAGATCTTCCAGTTCACCAATATTTTTAATTCGGTTGCGTTTGTAAATATCACGAATATAAATTTCACTAAACAGGTTCTGTAGAATGGCTGCCTTATCGTTATTGCCTTCACGAAGAACAACAAGAGGGATTCCTCCATAAAGCATATATTCTGACAATCCCATATATTTATCACCCTTATAAACAGACATAAATTCTGAAAAACTTAAAGGATACATATGAACTTCATCTCCACGCCCAGCAAATTCTGTGATAATATCTTTGGACAGAAATTTGGCATTACTTCCAGTCACATATACATCCATATTTCCTTTGCGAAGATATCCATTCAATACGGATTCAAAACAATCCATTAGTTGAACCTCATCTAAAAGCAGATAATACATTCCATCTGCAGTGACTTTAAAGCGGATATATGTCATAAACTTCTCTGGATCAACCTTTCGTTTTTCTTTTTCCATTTTAATAAGATTTTCTCCAATCAAATATAAATCATCTGCAGAATCAAACGCAAAACGAATAATGTGATCATCAGGAACACCAGACTCCAATAAGTGATTATAGAAAAGCGTATTCAGAAGATAGGACTTTCCACATCTGCGAATACCTGTAATCACTTTAATCAAACCGTTATTTTTTCTTTTGATCAATTTATCTAAATAAAAATCTCTGCGAATTTCCATATGATGACCTCCTTAGAAAAGATTTTTGTAATATTATACACTTTTCTGTTTTATATTAGCATATTGGTTCTTTTAACTCAATGTATATACTTTATTTTAGAAAAGATTTTTGTAAACTCATACACTTTTCTGTTCTAGAATAAGTGATTCTAGTATGTTTAGCACTTATAACTTGACTCTGCTAAGGATATATACTATAATTAGCACGTACACTAAAAGAGTGCTAATAAAGGAGTGGATAATATGTCTGAAATGAAACAATTTAAAGCAGAATCAAAAAGATTATT
>JABUSD010000118.1 GCA_021442845.1 Holdemanella sp. | reverse complement strand
AAAGAAGACATTCTTTAATTCCACATCATATTGATATCCATTCAAAGCTTCAAACTGTTGTAGTAAAGCATCATATCGAGCTAACTGCAATTCTGATGGATCTCTTTCCAAAACTTTTGCCTGTTCATTCAATTGTTTTTCTAATGCTCTAACACGATCAAAAGCTGTCAACAATTCTTCATAGACGGTTCTTTCTTCATTTTGAAAAGTAATCTGGGCTAGATAACCGATATTCACCTGATTGGGTACAACTCTTGTTCCAGCATCATACGATTCTTCACCACAGATAATCTTTAAAGCCGTTGTCTTTCCACAGCCATTCTTTCCAATCAAGGCAATCTTTTCATTATCCTTAACCTGAAAATTGCAGTCGACTAATACATCCTGTGCCCCATATGATTTCTTTATATGACTTAATGATAATTTCATTGTATCTTCCTTTCATAACGAAAGGTCACCAGAGTGACCTATTCTTCATTACTTTCAATGTGATAATATTCACTGATTCCTTTTGCGAGCTGTATCGCTAAAGTAATCTTATGATCTTTATAATACTTTAAACTTTCTTCACTTCCCATATTCGCAAAGACAAAGTCAATCGCATACATTCCATAGGAATTGGCATAACGCTCATTTTCTCCGGAAACATCATATTGTCCAGCAAAGGTTGATTTACCTCCGGATTCTCTTAACTGTGGATAATATTCAAATTCATAATAATAGCCGAATTCATCCTGCATCAGCTTATCAAAACGAACCCCTACCTGTAACATATCCGCTGTGGATACCGCATTCAATTCCAATCCATTATCCTTCATGGTATAGGCTATTTCATTGGCAAGTAAACCAACTGTATAGGGACTTGTGACAATATAAGGTCTTGAAATGGTCGCATCAGCGGTCATTCCTAAAGAAATGAATAAAAGGGCATTGGATTCATATCCAACTCCAACTCTTCCCTTCTTTCCATAATAGGATAAGCTTTGATCCTTTTCACGATTGATCAACACCTTCAATCCCATCTTCTCTAATTCTTCTTTAACCAGTAAGGCAAATTCATAGCTTTCCTTTGCCTCTGACATCGTATCATTGGACAATCCATAATCTGTTTCACCTGTTTCTGGATTGTTGATTAACCCTCTTGGATCCAATACAACATCGACATTGCTGGCAATTGGAGTATTTTCAAATACCGTTATAAAGACATAATTCTTCTTATAATCAATGCCAATTTCGGATAGATAGGTAGAAGAAGCATGAATGGAAATGGATTTCACTTTTCCATTTCTTCGCATTGTTGTAAACTCTTCCGTATTTACTTCATCGGTAAAGAAAACTCTTTTCTTTACATAATGATCATATACATAGACTTCATACATACCTTCACTCAATGCATTTAAATCAATCCCTGAATCTACACCACCTGAGAAAGTAAAATTCAATTCTTCCATTGTTTCAATATTTCGCACAACGACATTCTTTCCCTGTAAGGAATCGGTATTTTCTGCTGAATACATATTTTCATACAACATTAAGTTTTCTCCATAAATGGTATAATCCTTTAATTCATAGGTATCCTTAAACTTAGCTGTTGCGTTACTCTTTAATAGTTCTACATCTAATACTTCCCCATAATCCATATTGATCTTATCAATATCCGTTGGTCTACTTGCAATTAAAAAAATGGATACGGATAGAATCGCAACACATAAAATAAAGATTATCATTCTTCTTGGATCACTTAATGACTTTATAACTTTTTTTACTTTTGTTTTTCTTTTCTTTCGCCTTAATTTCATAGAATATATATATCAAAAAT
>JABUSD010000324.1 GCA_021442845.1 Holdemanella sp. | reverse complement strand
GGACGGAAACGCTGGAAGAAGAGGGCTATGTTGACGCATGTTATATCGTCATACATTGACTTCTGAATGATGATGGTATCGATATCCTTGATACCGTATGGGTTGATGAAGATGTTGATATAATCCTTATCCCTCAGATGGTAGTTGTCATATTCCTGGTCTGAAAAATAGCTCCCTATTATGCGTCCATCCTCATCATAGTACGGAAAATTCTGCACCAGAGAGCGGTACAGATTATCATCCATTACAAGTACAATCTTCATTTTGACCTCCTAATCTATACCACCTAGCGTGATGCCCTGTGGCGTTTTATAAGATTCTCCTTCGCTCTGTTCCTGATCATATTGATATAGCTTTCATCCATATTTCTGTTATCGATGAGAAGCAGTTTCAAGAACTCCTCCTGTACGAAAAGGAGATTCTTTATGTCCGAAACCGGAGCATGAAGTGACTCCTTCACAATCTCTTCAATCTCGTATCTTGCCTTGGAAAGGCTGCTTTCCTTGACATATTCCTCAAGGATACCAGTAATAAAAAGGTTGAGAGACTCAACATTCCTTTCCATCTTCAGTGCATCAATCTTCACCTTCAGATCTGAAGGAATGCGTATATGCAGATCCGAATACATGCTTCCATCCGATACCTGAGATGGCGAAATATCCAGTGCATCAAGAATCCTGTAATATGTTTCTTCATCGATATTCTTGATGTGGTTCTGTTCTATCCTGTTGTATGCAGACTTTGAAATGCCAACCATTTCAGCAACATCCGCCAGCGTATAACGCATGGCATTGCGTCTGTCCTTGATTGCCTTTGCAAGCTTTGGTGTATTCTCTACCTTCATTTGTTTGTCTCCCCTTTCCCATCCAGGGCGGAATCAAGCGAACAGCAAAGTGCATAATATCTGTCGTTCAGTTCCCTCAGCTTATTGATGCAGAACTCGATTCCATTCCTTTCGCAAGCTCTTATGAGCTCGAATATATCTATCGTTTCCGAACTTATCTGGTTCAGATCCATTGCTTTTGTCACTATCCTGTGGATATAGAAATTGATATCCTCAGAACGCCCTGCGTTACCACTACTCATTAAAACCTCTCCTCCATTTCTATATAAACGTGCAAGGGAATCCATCCATGATGGGTGAATCCCCCTTCCGTATATCCTCTATTCATCCCTTGCTCCTGCATCTCCGCCGAGTGCCATATTATCCATCAATGCAGCGTTATATTCCTTTTCGGAATTGTAGATGCGGAGTATATATATGCGTTTTCCATCTTCATTTCTTTCTGCACCAACGACATAGTATTGTATCTGATTCGTATCTATATATCGTTCAAAATCATCAATATCATTAAATACGATATAATCCTTCTCCAATAGAGTTTCTGTTGTTTTACCTGAGGATATTTCCTCAAGATGCTTGGCTTCATACAGAACATAATCCCTTTTAATCGTGACATGAGCCTTCCTAGCCTCATCAGAATCATAGGTGCAGTATACCTTCACCACATCCCCATTGGATAGGAATTCCTTCTCGGAAACAAACTCCAGTGACCTGATGAATTCCTCCTGTCTTTTCGTCCTGCACATCGAAACATCCGGTTCATAATCAACGACAACATATGCCATATGATTATATCCGGATGTGTGCATAGTGGCATACCTGAATGGTTCGTATTCTATATTCAGTAGCCTATCGATGCCGAAATAGGCTATGACAGCAATGCATGCAACAGCGATAGCTGCTGCAATAATCCCTTTATTTTTCATGATAATCATATTAAACATCGTAATTTAAAATGCACTAATATTTTTTTAATGAATAA
>JABUSD010000248.1 GCA_021442845.1 Holdemanella sp. | reverse complement strand
CCTGTCTTCATAGCTCCATCACTTCCAAAGAAGAAGATTCCTTCATCTGGTACTGCATAGATATTTGTTGCCATAAATCCATTTTCATCAAAATAATATTGTTTGCCAGAAACTGTAGCCCATGATGATGTGATATAGCTATCATTCTTTGTATCCTTCAACATCCAGCTACCATCTTTTTCTTCCCATGCAAGCTGTTTGGCATTTGGATTCCATAATCCATCAGCACCTACATAGTAATTACCAATCCATGCATTCGTCGCCATGATTCCAGTATCATGTACATAGTAGTTTCCTACCCATTTCGCTTTTGCCATGGCTCCACTGGATTCAAAATAATACCAGTCCTCATTGAACTTATACCATCCCGTTACCATTGCACCACTTGCATTGAATCCATACGTTGATGAACCAATATCTTTTGTTGTATTCTCTACCATCTTATAGTTATCAAAGTAATACCATACATTTCCAAGCTTTTGCCATCCATTCAAGGCACCATTTGTTGTGAAGTAATACCATGTACCATCAAATTCTATCCAGCCTGTAACCAATGCACCATCTTCATTGAAATAATATGGAACATCTTTGACTTCATGATATCCTGTAACCATCTTATATTCATCAAAGTAATACCAGACATTCTTGATCTTCTGCCATCCGTTTAATGGATTTGAATTGACAAGATAATACCAGATACCTTCTGCCTGTGCCCATCCATTTTCCACAAGGACTCCATCATCATTCATGAAATATGTCTTACCATCAATTTCAATAATTCCTGTTTTCTTATTTCCATTTTCATCAAAATAATACTTATGATTATCAATTGTCGCAAATGTAGACTTGATATACTCTCCTGTACTATCTTCTATATATTTGTTTCCAATCCATCCAACTTGTAATGAACCATCTTCATTATAGAAATAAGTCATTCCATCAAGTGCAATGGTTCCTGTCTGCATGATATAGTCTTTGAAATAGTACCACTTACTATCAATTCGTTTTTTACCATCCACAGGTTTGTCATCTTCTACATAGTATGTATTCTCTTTTACTTTACAGAATCCATTATTGACCATTTTACCTTGTTCATTGAATAGATAGTCTGTTCCATCAATATTCTGTAATCCTGTCTGCATGATATAGTCTTTGAAATAATACCAGCTTCCATCGATCTTTTTCTTTCCATTGACTAAAGTATCATTTTCTACATAATAGTAATTTCCATCTTTTTCCACAAAGCCATCATGGATTAATTTACCTTCGCTATCAAATACATATGTCTTTCCATCAATTTCCTGGATTCCCGTTACATATTCACCATTTCCATCAAAGTAATAGTCAACACCATCAATCTGTGCAAAACATGATTTGAAATAGTCTCCCGTTGCATCATTGACAAATTTATTGCCAATCCATTCAACCTGCATCGTTCCATCTTCATTGAAGATATAATCCATTCCATTAATTGTGACAGTACCTGTCTGCATGATGAAATTGTCGAAATAATACCATTTTCCTTCAATTCTCTGTTTACCATTGACTAAAGTATCATTTTCTACATAGTAATAGTTTCCATTCATTTCCACAAAGCCATCATGGATTAATTTACCTTCACTATCAAATACATATGTCTTTCCATTGATTTCCTGGAATCCGGTTACATATTCACCATTTTCATCAAAGTAATAGTCAACATCATCAATCTGTGCAAAACATGATTTGAAATATTCTCCCGTTTCATCATAGACAAATTTATTTCCAATCCATTCAATTTGCATCGTTCCATCTTCATTGAAGATATAATCCATTCCATTAATTGTGAC
>JABUSD010000167.1 GCA_021442845.1 Holdemanella sp. | reverse complement strand
TATAAAACCATTAATGGATGTAGAAAAAGCTTTAACTTATATGAAAGATGCAGCAATTAAGTCTTATTCTAAAAAAGGCGATAAAGTTGTCAACATGAATATTGCAGCCATTGAAAAAGGGGCTGAACTGGTTATGCGTGTAAGTATTCCAGAAGATTGGAAAGATGTTGTTGTTGAAGAAGAAGTTGAAGATGAAACATTACCAGAAGTAGTCCGTAAGATTGCCAATCCAATCAATCGACAACATGGGGATGATTTACCTGTTAGTGCATTCAAAGGCTATGAAGATGGTGTCATTGATTTAGGCTTGACAGCCTATGAAAAACGTGGAATTGCCGTTAAGATTCCATCATGGGATAAAGAAAACTGTATCCAATGTAATCAGTGTGCTTTTGTATGTCCGCATGCAGCCATCCGTCCATTCCTATTAACCGAACAGGAAGCAAAAAATGCACCAGAAGGCTTTGAAACATTAGAAGCCCATGGCATTAAAGATAAGAATCTATTATTCACAATGCAGATTGATGCCTTTGACTGTACCGGATGTGGAAGCTGTTCCAATGTATGTCCTTCTAAACAGAAAGCCTTAAAGATGGTGGATTATACGTTAGATGTATCGATGTTAGAGACTTGGAATTATGCTTTATCCTTAAGTGATAAAGGGGATGTATTCAATCCTAATACCGTAAAAGGATCCCAATTTAGAACACCATTGATTGAATTCTCAGCCGCTTGTGCAGGCTGTGGAGAAACACCATATGCCAAATTATTAACACAGTTATATGGAGATCGTGTCTATTGGGCAAACGCAACAGGATGTTCACAAGCCTGGGGTTCGCCAATGCCAGGTATCCCATATACAAAGAATAAACGTGGATTTGGACCAGCATGGACAAACTCATTATTTGAAAACAATGCCGAACTGGAATTAGGATTGTATCTATCCATCCAGCAACAAAGAGCCCTTGAAAAGATGCGTGTTGAAAAATTAATGAATGTCGCCGATGGTTCTTTAAAAGAAGCATGTGAAGTCTGGTTAAATGAATTTAATGATGCCTTGCATACAAGACAGTTAAGTGATGATTTAATCGCCGAATGCGAAAGCAGTGATTTAGTTGAAGCCAAAGAAGTCTTAAAATATAAAGATCAGCTAGCTAAAAAGACTTTCTGGATGTATGGAGGCGATGGCTGGGCTTATGATATTGGATTTGGTGGTTTAGACCATGTCATTGCTCAAGGTGAAAATATCAATGTATTAATTGTCGATACTGAAGTTTATTCCAATACAGGAGGACAATCCTCAAAGGCAACTCCAGTCGGTGCTGTTGCCCAGTTTGCTTCCTCTGGTAAGAAATCCCGTAAAAAAGATTTAGGTGCCATTTTAATGAGCTATGGAAATGTCTATGTGGCTCAGGTTGCCATGGGTGCTAACCAGGCCCAATTAGTTAAGGCAATCACAGAAGCTGAAAGCTATGATGGACCATCGGTTATCATTGCCTATTCACCATGTACAGCTCACGGTATCAAAGGTGGAATGCATAAAGTACAGGATGAAATGAAACGTGCAGTTGATTCTGGTTACTGGTTCTTATATCGTTATGATCCAAGAAAAGAAACACCAATGCAGTTAGATTCAAAAGCACCTTCTATGGATTTCTATGAATTCTTAGATGGTGAAAACCGTTATGCATCCTTAAAGAAATCATTCCCAGAAAATGCGGAAGAATTGTTCGCTATTGGTAGTGAAGATTCGAAACGAAGATATGATAAATATCTAAAGATGTCAAAAGATTAATACTAGTTATTCTGAATATAAAAAATGAAGGGAATTCCCTTCA
>JABUSD010000035.1 GCA_021442845.1 Holdemanella sp. | reverse complement strand
TATAATTAAATCATATTCTTTTAAGATACCATCCCGATAATAATCATAAAATCTAGGAGATGGTTCATCAGCCACTGTCAATATTTTCATACTACTTTGACTCTTCCCTTGAAGAAGATACTCCCATCTTATTGACAACATGCTGAACATTCGAATCCAGTTCATCATATTTTGGAATCGCACCGATAATATTCTCTTCCAGCCAGTCCATATTGATGATATCTTCAATATTAAGTGCTTTATCGATATCTTCCCATATATAGGTTCCATCGGCTCCTTTTTCCGGATTGAAGAAAGGATTGCATTTTTCCGTTTTTAATGACTTGAACAAGATTTCACCGAGATAGCGAACTCCTCTAGGAAGTCTTTGGGAATAAAGGATATCCACAACACCGGATGATGCTCCCCAATAATAATTCAGGGATTTTTTTGTCTTTTCTATTTCTTCATCCTGCGTACCATCCAGAATTGAATCGATGATTCTTGCATAGTAGGTACCCCAATTCCAGATGGGAAGGGTTAATGTATTTAGCTGATTGCCATTGACCTGGGTAAGACCAAACTGTTTATAGCGGTTCTTTGATTTATCATTATATTCTCGAAAGGAGATTAAATCGGCTCCTTTTTGAATTAAAGAATCCTGTGCCCTTGTACTTTCATCATAGGTTGACCATTCCAGATAAACCTTTGCATCCGGATTGGTTAGCTGTACGCCACGAGCAAAGGCATTGATTTCCGCAATGGCTCCATAAATTGGATATTTACAGATATAACCAATCGTATTTGTCTTTGTAAGCGTACCAGCAATGGCACCACAGATGAATTTGGCTTCATACATTCTTGGATAATATGTATGAATCAGACGGCTTGGAATATTTAAGGCACATACAAAAATCTTTACATACGGATAATTTGCCGCAACCTTTAAGGCGCCATCTATCATACGGGATTCCGTTGCGAATATGATGGATGCTCCATCTTTAATGCATTGTAGGAATGTATTTTCAACACTACCATATTGTGTCACAATATAGTTTCTGGTTTCAATCTTATCATAGAAGATACATTGCACTTTTTTGGCACCCTGGTCATGTCCTTCACGCCAGCCAGATGTATGGATTTCATCAGCAAAGATGAAGGCAACCGTTTTCTTTTTAAAAAGAAGCGGTGGAAAGATCGATTTCTTTGGTTCTTCCGGATTTAGCTTTACATGGATTTTCTTCTTTTCCTGCTGAAGCTGAATCTCCTGCCATGCCTTATTAATCGATTCGGTAATCTTTACTTCCGATACATAGTTCAAGGAAGCATATCCAAATACCCGAATATAGGCTAAAAGCGCATCCCCGACTGTCTCTTTTAAGGTATGTCCACCTTTTTGATAATAGCATTTTTTAAAACAGTAATAGACTGTCTTAAAGTGCTTTCTTTCATCATCGCTCCAATATTCATCCAATCGCTTACCGACAAGTTTTAACAGTTCCTTATAGGAATTTGGCTGAGAAAATTCAATTATCGGTGAATACGGCGATTCCGTTATGGAAAAACCAAGTAGTCATCGCCTTAACCTTACTCCGCCAAAAAGATGCTGTGACTGCTCAACGTCAAGTCTCTGAAACCACCAATGACTTACTGAAGAAAAATTCAGAAATGCTAAAAATTTCTGCAATTGAAACAGCAAAAGAAAACGAACGTGGCCTAGTCGATATTGAAACATTACAAAAAACACAAAATGATTTAATTGAAACTATCCAAGAAACATTACGTATTCAACAAGAAGGAAAAGAAAAACGCCAAGCTGCCGAAATCGAACTTGGCCATATGGAAGAAGATTCGAAAAATAAATTATTAGAATTAA
>JABUSD010000318.1 GCA_021442845.1 Holdemanella sp. | reverse complement strand
TTTTCAACAACATCTGCTTTATTAATTAAAGTTAACACAGGACTAACCCAGTCATTTTGATAAACAGCAGCAACACCACTAGGTAGTTTAGCAATTTCATTTGTCTGATCTTCTGTTAAACCGATAGAACCACCTACGGCATCTCGATCGTTGGCTTCAGGTGTACGTAAAACAATCTTTGTGTTCGTATTTTTAATCGCTGCGATATCGACTGAAGATGGAGATTGATCTACGATGATAAATCCTTCTCCATATGTTCTAATTTCTGCAATTGTATTCGTTAACATTTCAACCGACTTACCGATTAGTTCAGAAGATCCACCTTGGTTATTTTTTAATAGGTTATGCGCTTCTTCTAGTACAGTTACGTGTTTTAATCCTTTATTGCTTCCATTCTTTGTATCCACTCGATATTCATTTAGAATGTATACCATTAATCCCATTATTAAAGCTTTTGTTTCTGTGGATTTGATACGGCTTATATCAATGACACAGTTTTCATCAAACAGTTTTTCATATGGTGTCTGATTATTTGTAAAGATAAACTTGTTCAATCCAACTGTTAATGATTTAACACGAGTAATTAATGCCCCTCGATAATTTGATTTGATATCGGATGCATAATCAGAACTGTCGATTAAATATTCCAGTTGTTCTACCAATGTTTCAAAATCTGGATATTCAACTTCTTTTCCTTCAAATGTAGAAGAACCTAAATCCCATCCAACACTTTCATACGACTTTAATATCGCATCTTTAAAGAATGCAGGCATCGCATCATACATTGGCCAGCATACACTAAAGATTTCAACTAGACCATCTACGTGTTCTAATACATGAATCGATTTCGGAAATTTAAATGGATTGATATTAATCAATTCAGCTACATTTGGATTGGATGAATATACATTTACATCATCCCAGTGTCCAAATACATCTTTATATTCCCCTTTAGCTGGTTCAACAACTAAGAATGGAATCTTATCCTGATGAAGTTCACATAGAATCTGATAAACCGCATTACTCTTACCAGAACCAGTAGATCCAGTAATAAATGTATGCATATTTAAACTCCGATTATCCAGTTCAACAATCTTATTTGTTATAGAACCTAAATCAAAAACTCTACCAAGTGTAATACGATCTTCAGGACGATTACTTCCTGTCCTAGAGAATAAGCGATATGCTGTTACTTCTTTACCAAACTCAGCATGTTCAATCACTGGTAAACCAGGAATTGTTGCTCGTGGTAATCCTAAATGAATACCAAGCTGTTTTCCACTGATAGAAGTAGAAGCATTTGTTGGAAGGTTTGTTCCTAAATAAGAGAATTGTGGATGTACAAATCGAGATAGATATCCTGTTAAATCGTGGAAATTTCCATTTAGATTCTTATTGTTGATTCGCCATGAGTTAATGGCTGATACTTCTCTTCCTGAATTTTCTCCATTCATCAAAGAACGATAATTGCTTGCAGCAATTTCCGCTGTACTCATATCATTGGAAATGAAATATCCTGCAACATTCCACATTCCATATGTATCAAACTCATTTGTTCGCTTAATTTCTTCATCTAATAACTGAAGCATATCTGTAATCGCCTTATTTTCTGTTGTCGATGAAGTTGAAATTGAACTTGACTTTGTAATCTGTTCATTTGGTGCAAGTGAACTAATAAAATTATTTAATGGATTCGCAACCTGACTTGCGATTACAGCACCCATTCCACCTTGTGTTGGCATACCAAGTTTTGAACCTATGCCAATACCAAGAAGCTGTACAGCTGCTCCTCCTAACATAGAAGCTTTTTGTTTCTTATCCATTTCAAAGAAGGATTTGCTTTTTGATGATGACTCTGATTTATTATCTGT
>JABUSD010000276.1 GCA_021442845.1 Holdemanella sp. | reverse complement strand
TCTTTTATCCTTTGGGCAATTGAAATAATATTTTCTGCCTTTTTATAAGACATACCCAATGCCTGGATATTGTCTTTTCCAAAAGTTAATACTGTATCGACATTAACAATCGGTAAGGCATCCTTTAAACGTTTGCAGATTGTCTTTTGTGCTTTGGTAGAAATCTGCTGTCCAATAATGCATTCGATTAAAGAATAAAATAAATCATGATTGATAGTTCTTCTAATAAATCCATATTCATCAATGACTTTTGCTAATTTCTTATCCTTTTTCTTAAGATATTCCATTTCCTTTTCCCCATATAGAAAATAAGGATTTAAATCCTTTGAAGCGACAATCACTTCCCTTTCTTCATGGCTGATACCTTCCCTTGTTTCCATGAAGCCGTTCTTCTTCCAGAAATGAGAAGCTTCTATATTGTTGATAAGCCATGCTAACTGGATATAGGCATATCCTTCTTCTTTTAGATAGTTACTCAATTCATTTATAATATCCGTTCCAATCCCTTTATTCTGATATTGAACATCCATAATAAAGAAACCAATATAACATATATCATCAAAAGGATATCCATCAATCAAATCAAGAAGAGCAATCAATTGATCATGATCATAATAGCCCACATAATATTTATCTTTTAATTCCTTTCCATCCGGTAAAGAATACATATCCTCTATAATCGATTCTTTATTGATCATAGGTGGACAATATGTATAATACTTTTCATTTCCTTTTAATAAAGAATATATGCTGTTTATATCTTCTTCCTTTAATGCTTTAACTTCATATCTATTTGAAAATTTATGAATATCCATATCATTCCTCTTCTACACTAAAATAAAGAACAGAATCTTCTACACGAATGCATAATACATATTCAGCATTCTTTGTTTCCTTATTAATAAACTTTGATTCATGTGCTGTTAATGTTTCATATTCACTTGCTGCATCATTAAATAAAGCTGTAATATCCACATTCTTTAAAGACCCTAAATCATTGCCAGATGATTTTAACCGCATTTCTATATCTTTTATATAGATACGGAATTGATCCATCATTTCCTTTGGAGATAAATTAGAATCAAAAGGATAATATGCCGAAAATTGATCCAGTTCCCCATCCCTTTCCAATTCAATGCATATATATTTATCTTCATTGTCATTCGATGTAAAGAATAAGATACAGTGATTATCATTGCGCTTTCCAGCTGAATTGGACTGTCTATAACCATCAAATACCTTTATATAATTATCCAATGCCACCTGACGCATTTCAACCGAATGATTTCCATCCTTTCGACTTTGTATAATCAAGGGAATGGTACAACCCGTTACGATTAGGGTAGGAAGTAAAGCTAAGAGAATGGCAGTTTTTGCCACATTTGGCAGCTGAATATGAAATACATTGGCTATCTTTCGAATGTTTTCTTTTATATCTCTTGCCATAGAATAAGAAATGGCAATACTTTCTACACTACTTACAACTTCTGTAGTTGTTGAATGGGATAGATTTCCCATAGCACGTGTAGCGGCTACCATCTTGATTTCTTTGGAATAATCCCCTTTGGATAATTGCATATTTGCTTTTTCAACAATGGTTTTCCATTTTTTAGATTGCACGCCAATACGTACGGAAAGAAACAGATACATCCATAAAAATAGCCATAGGAGCATAATCCCAACAAACAGAAACAACTGAAGATTACTCGATGTTCCATTTCCCAGTTCATAATAAAGAAAGCTTAATACAATACAGGGAATACACGTAAATAGACACCCTAATAATACCGGTGTAGCTAAACTTATTCTTATATAATATGACTTGATCAATTTTATCTCTTTTTCGGTTAACATATATAAATCCTTACAACATAAGTATATCAAAAAAAAGAGAATGATTT
>JABUSD010000124.1 GCA_021442845.1 Holdemanella sp. | reverse complement strand
GGACAGCAGTGGTGCTTAATATAAAGATTTATTTGTCTAATAAATCGTATAGATATAGAAAATTTCTTTCACTTCGTTTCCACCATCTTCTCTTCCACATCAACGCAGAATAGGTTGAGACTTTCATTCATCTTTCTGGCCGCCTTCAATTGTTTCGTGAGTTCTTTACCCAGACTGACGTAGTTGAGATTGTTGTGCTCTGTATCAATGTACTTGCTATTCTTCTTAATCGCACCAATCAACCTGCGCAGTTCCTCTTTCGGACGAACATGAGTGGCGGTATCCTTGCGGCAAGGATTCTCGTATAATGGTATCAGCCATGCATCCGTTTCTTCGATGGCAATGGCATAGCTCACATGCTCGCGATACTGCTCCGGAACAAGGTATTCCATTTTCGCCTTAACGTTGGCACGCACCTGTAGCGAGTATTCTTTCCAATCGGGATGACCTGTGCGCTGAGGTTTAGTTACGTCATAGCCCTCGTTTCCACGCTCAGCGGTATCAATATGTACCACCAGAAGCACATCTTCGTCCAGTGTATTGAAGAATGCATCCAACAAAGCCTCGTCTTGACACGACTTCATCACCAGTTGCCAATTCGAGAACTGCATCTCAGCATTGTCTGTCTCATCGGTTGTTTCCGTAGGACGAATGGCATATATCTCCGACATATCTATGCCTGTAACGGCTTTCAATACCGCCTTGACAACTGCGATATCAGCACGTCCTTCTGCTATTATTCCTATGCGCATAACGATATCAGAAGTTTGTTGGCACGCCTCCAAGCAGTCCATTCATCCACATCTCGGATAGTTTCATACGGTTCTTGTAGTCACCTGATGCAGGTTTGGTTTTGATGCGTTTGATGGTGGTGTGACCCTCATCCGAACGGTTCACCACAAAGAGACGCTGACTGTCGTCATTCAGGTTCATGCCATCCAGAAACGCAGGATTGTGTGTAGTCACAATCATCTGCTTGTCATTCTTCTCTGCCAGTTTGCCAATAATCTTCATCAAATATCGACACAGACGAGGATTCAATCCCGTATCAATATTGTCGATAGCAAAAAACTTCGGAGTCTTGTCGCTCATCAACAATGTGAGATAGAATAAGATCACCAATGCACCCTCGTTGGCATTTTCTGCCGAGAACATGGTCATCTTTTTCTGCATGAATTTGTCGCGGAAGAACAGATGTGACTTGCTCCTGCCCAGTTTTAGACCGGCCTGTCGCAATACATCATTCTCGTCGTATGCTACAGAATCCATCCAAGAGATGCATTCGCACGCATACTTCACAACCTCTTGTTTCTTGTCCTCAGGCATCATATTCAGTATGACGTCAAAATCCTCGCCATGTAGCCCCAGAGGGAATCGTGCAGAAGCCTGCGATAAACCTCTCAGTGCATCAAGCATAGGCGAGTATATCTCGTACTTTGACAGTGTGGCAATAAACTTAGCATTGTCAAAGATTGAAAGATTAGTCTTTTGCTGCTTGATCTCAACTTTCCATGGTGACATCACGAAGTCTGTATCCTTAGGGCTAATGATGTACCTATTCGAGGTGCCATAACCAGACAGCACGATTTCGATATTCTTGGCTGTAGGCTTGCCCAAGAACGAATTGCGCATTAAGTCTGGTCTTGCCACACGGATACCGGCCTGCGACAGTTTATTCAGGTCAATCTCCAAGTCGCTATTCGCAGCTACCAAACCGATAGCTTCCAACAGGGTACTCTTGCCCATGCCGTTGGCACCAATGACCACATTAACCCTACCGAATTCCATTGTCTGCTCGGTAATCGACTTAAAATTCTTTATGGTTAGTTGTTCAAACATATTCAGTTGTTCAAATATTCATAGAATCAGAATCTGGCATACCGATCGATAGCCAACACACCCAAGTTAAGAAATTTTGTAT
>JABUSD010000071.1 GCA_021442845.1 Holdemanella sp. | reverse complement strand
AAATTAAATATTCTACGAATTCCAGTCCCATAACTTTCAATCAGACGCAAACGATGGAATACTTCAGCAAGATTTTTGTTTCTTGTCTGTGAAATACCAGTACGAATATCCTCGCAGGATAATCCTGGTAAAAGTCCACCTAGAGATATAAATTCCATATTGTAATCTGTAACATTAATAATAATGCTGCCACTGAAACTATAATCTCGATGAACAAGTGCATTAAGCAAAGCTTCACGAATGGCTTCTTCCGGATAATCCTGCTTATCGGTTCTCACTACACCTTTAATTACAGAAGTTGTCTTATTACAAAGAGCTAAGTAGTTTATGGCATCTTCAAACTGTTTAAATATCGAACCACTAAACTCTTTACTATCTCTAAATACAGTACGTGCTTCATCGCTGAATACAGCTATTTTAATGGTATGCTTGCATTGATCTGAAAGAAGCCATGCAAGATTTGTATAAATCGTATCGTTCTTTTGTGTTATTCCAAGTATACGATACTTTTCAATTCCAAATGGAACATTATACAGCTTGAATAATTTTTCAGCTGATTCAAACGTAAGCGATTGTTCAAGAGAACGCATTTCCTCAAAGGAATCACCATCACTCTCTTTAATCATCTGGCAAATCTGGTCTAATGAAGCAGGTGCGCTTGAAGCACCTTGACGAACATAAACACCACTTGGTTTCAATCCTTTTCTTTTCAGATAATACGGTTTATTTGACCCTTCATTTACCGTAATTTGAATCACTTTATTATCTTGAATCGTAAAGCGAACAAACATCATAACATCTGGCATTATGGCATCACGTATACCATTTGTGATACGAGTATATTCTAAATCAACATCAGATAATCCAATGGCATTTCCATCATTGTCAATTCCAACATATACAATGCCTCCATCTGTATTTGCAAAGGCAATTATTTCCTTATATATTTCTTCAGTAAACTGAGACTTGAATTCAATATTCTCGTTTTCAAAATTCATTGGAGTACCTCTTAGCATATTTACAATTCAATTATACCCTTATTATTCACTTTATCAATTGAATAAAGCGAATATTCACTGAATATTCGCTTTATGTAAGTGCTTAATTATTTATGCCAAAGCATTTCTTTCTAGTATCCTTTAATATGATATCCTTCCAATCCATCTACTATAAGAAAACAATCATGAAATGCTATTGTCTTTTTGACAGTTAACAACAGATAATGTGCAGTGAACTACTCCCACTTATAGAAGTAGGGGCATCTTTTGTAGTTGTGTTAAATATACTTTTATATATCGAATCCTCTTTCCAGCAGTGCTATCTTCTCTACCTGTACGATACTTTTTGGACATCTTAAAAAAAGCCAAAAATCCCGAAAGAAACAAGAAAAGTCTCTGATTCTTCCGGGATTTATTAAATTATTTATGATTTAGAATGACTTACGGTAAATCCGCTTTCTTCAAACTGTTTACTTTTTCAAAGTACTAATGATAGAGTTTACAGTCTCTTGGGCATTGTCACCGTCAAGCCAGAATACGATTTCAACGAAATCATTACCGTCTTCGACAATATATGTAACGGTCTTATATTCAACACCGTCGCTTTCTTCAACAGCTTCATAGTACATGCAAGATACACCGTTGAATTCAGCAGCAACAGCTTTAGAATTGTATTCAGCAGCTTCTGCAGTCGCAACAGACTCAAGTGTTTCACCTTCAGCTTTAGCCCACTGGTATACATCGAAATCAACCTTAGATTCTTCAGATACGTAGTAAGCAACCTGATTTTCGTCAGTATCCTTAGCAGTAATTTCACCAGCAGCATAAACAAATGGTGTAGTAACCTTAAGTGCAGAAGTTCCTAAAACAATCTCAGTACCTTCCGTAGTAAGCTTACCAGATCCTGTTACAGCGATAGTATTGATCATAGC
>JABUSD010000264.1 GCA_021442845.1 Holdemanella sp. | reverse complement strand
TAACTCCCTAGCAACTTTTAAATTGGTTTTTTCTAATCCCTATCCAATTTTAAAGTGCCCATATCTTATTAATTCAATCTTCTTTTTAAACAGATGATTAGTACTACACATGTACTAGACAATCCAAGAAGAAGGAACCATGCGAAGATATTGTTGTTGTAACCTGTATCAACATTTGCACCTTTGCTATATGTGTTGGTTACTTTAAATCCCTTTGCATAAGAACCAGGCTCATTGACTGAAACTTTTGAAGTGTAATTTTTAACCGCATCTTCTTTTACAGTATAATCAATTTTCTTACCTTTTTCACTAGAAGGAATATCTTCAAATGTCGATTTCCAGTTATTACCTTTATTTAAAGTTAGACTCTTACCAGTATCCTTACCATCGGCATATAAATGAACAGTGATGCTATCGGGACGAGCTCCATTCTTATTGTTGGCATCATCCCATTCCTTTGCCACTGGAATATCAATATTGGCATCCAATTGCCAGTATCCTACAAATAAAATGTTTCCTCTTGAATTGATATTTCCGGTAGGACCAGCATCAATTTTCTTATCCTTGATGACAGTCCATGACTTTGTATCATCTACATATCCATAGAAATTCCATGTACCTTCTTTTACTTTAACTGATGTTGTTAGTTTTGATGTACCAGGATCCGCTGGATTTGCAGCAGTGACTAATTCTCCATCTAAATACTTTTCAATTTCATTAGATGGAAGCAGTTTCTTTACTTCTTCAGGAAGTGGAATCTCTTTACCACTTTCATCAAAAGATTTCGATTTGAATTCATATTCAACACCATATTTTGCCGCAACCGAATAGCTTACGGTTGGTTTTGGGAATTCTTCTGGTGTTCCAAATACTCCAGTATCATCCAAAGGATACAACGTTGCCGAATTGTTTGTATATAGTCCTTGATATCCTTTGCTTCCATCCTGATCATAGATACCATAATCACCAGCAACTGTCTGTGGATCTGTTAGCTTAACCGAATAGTTTAGAACAAGTGGTACATTAACGCCTAAATCTTTATTGATTTCTAATACGAAATGTTCATCTGCCACTTCAGATGTTCCATTCTGATAATACTTAAGAACATATGGATAAACACTAGAATTGTCTGGTGTACCAAAACCATATTCTTGACCTTTTGTGATTTCTGTTACATCATACTTTGTATTTCCTTCTGTAAGAGACAATCTAGATGCATCCGCAATAAAATCAAAGTCATAGCTGTTTCCATAGTTATCGACATCATTTCCCATCACATCCACAATCTTTGATCCGCTACGAACAACATTAATCAGCGTCTTGCCAATATCATCGAAATCGACAATTTTACCACCTGACATATATTCCATAAGGGCAGGTCCATTCTTAAAACCAGAAGAACTCTGTTCAAAAACCGCATATGTATGATACTTACTTTCAATGCGTTTATAGTCATAATATGTTTCATAGAAGGCAACATCCATTGTACAGTACGTTTCACCTATAAGATCCTGATATGTCATATAAGGCTGAGACTTATCTGGATTAGCTGGATCGTATACAATTTTGTATTTATTCTTTACAGCTTCAATACCAGATTTATCATTAAATAGATTTGTAAGATACGTATCATATCCTTCCGCTGGTACATATGCAGTGTTACCATATTTATGCATCCATGCACCTGTTGTTGCAGTATAGAATTGACCTTTTGAATCTTCATGGCTGAATCCATATGTGACTTTATAATCATCATCTTCAGACCAGATATAAGTAATACCATCACTGACAAGAATCAGATGCTTACGGCTATTATCAACTGATGTATCATCATCTAACATTTTCTCACCAGCTAGTAAACCGGCACTGATATTTGTACCAGATTTAATATCCTCTTTCATTGCAGCTTCAATCTTATCGTATTCATTTACA
>JABUSD010000178.1 GCA_021442845.1 Holdemanella sp. | reverse complement strand
TATTATTATAAAGAAAAAAATATGATTATCCTAAAAGCTGAAAATCCTAAATATGATGATATTATCCTTCAGGATGAACAGTTACAGGATGTCCATGTCTTAGGCAAAGCCATTGCCCTACAAGGTGATATTCATTAAAAAAATGCGGGTATCCGCATTTTTTAATTTAATAGTTCACAGATGATATTCACTAATTCTTCTTCCGTTTCCTTATATCCCATTTCAGCCCAGAGTTTGATACAGGCATAGACAGTGGATAGATTGGAAATAATCATATATTTCTTCTTTGTATCCATAAACTTCTGCAGTCGGTTTAAATCATACTTTCTTTTTAGACATAGAAAGATATAATCAATATTTTCAGGAAGAGGCTGATACGCTAATAGATTTCCATGTTTCACCGCATGAACCAATTGTTTACAGAACTGTCTTTGATCTTCTTCTCTATTTTCTAGAAGAAGCGGAATTCCAGTCTTAATGATTTCCCCTTCATACTGTTTCAGTATATCCTCCAAGATATCATTTGTCGTTGCATAGTTGCGATAGAAAGAAGCTCTTCCTACCTGTGCTTCCTTAACAACGCTGGATACGGTAATATCTGAATATTTATATTTGCTCAATAAGCGAAGATAAGCTTCTCGCATAAGCTGTTTCACACTTTTCTTTTCCATAGTAAACCTCATTCATGACACACTATGTATCATCAATTTAATTATACAATAGAATCGATACTTATTTCAAATCATTACAAATATACTGTACTTTCTAACATAGATAAAAATTAAAGTTTATTCTTCCCTTTCTGTTGTAAATAAAACATAGTTTTTTGCGTCTCTATCTCGTCGCGTAGTTCCTGTTCCGTAGGAAGATACAATTTATACTTTGAAGCAAATAGTTGTTCATTGCCATTTAATACAGAGTATTTTGCAATATCATCATCTGTTTCAGTACATAATACAACACCAAGAGTAGGATTATCATCAATAGATTTCTTTAATTCATCATACATACGAACATACATATCCATCTGGCCAACATCCTGATGTGTTATCTTACCTATTTTTAAATCAACTAAAACAAAACATTTCATAAGATAATTGTAAAAAACTAGATCAATAAAGTAATCTTCCTTTTCCGTTTTGATATGCTGTTGCCTTGCTACAAATGCATATCCCTTTCCCAATTCCATTAGAAATTTCTGAATATTAGTGATAATACATTTTTCTAAATCCGATTCTGTATAATCTGAATTATTAGATAGTCCTAGGAATTCAGCTATTATAGGATTTTTAATAAACTCCAACTTATCATTTTGATAACCTATGGTCTTCTCAAGCATCTCTTTCTCTATTAACTCTTTTTTTTGCGATTTTAGAATTCGATAATAGTACTGGCTATTGATATTTCTCTGTAATGTCTTAACACTCCAGGTTTGTTCATATGCCTCCTTCTCATACCACTTTCTTGCAACCTCATCATGAACCTGCAATAAAGTCCTGTAATGAGACCATGAAAGACGAATTTTCAATTGTCGACACGACATGTCGACAATTAATGGGAAAGCTTTATAAAATTTTAGATAATGATACAAATTACTTCTATCAAAGCCTTTACCATAAATAGCAGTCAATTCTTTCGAAAGTTTATCTATGACATTCGCACCATACTCGGATCTATTCTCTCCTGCTAATTCCTCTTCTGCAATTCGATATCCAATTAACCAGTTTCTCTGTGTAAGAATAGTATCAACAGCTCTATATGCACTTTTTTGAGAAGTTTCAATTATATTCTGAATATCATTTACAATGTTATTTGACTTCTTATAAATTTGCATAATATCAGCATTTTCCAATTTATTCATCCAACTTCTCCTTTTTGTATAATAAAAATCACACGTTTATTTCATATAGTGAACTAATCCGACTTAGAGAAGTCGGAGCTTCTTGCTTCATCCATCACTGCTCACGACACACAATA
>JABUSD010000092.1 GCA_021442845.1 Holdemanella sp. | reverse complement strand
CTCGAACCGCTGACCCTCTGCTTGTAAGGCAGATGCTCTCCCAACTGAGCTAAACCTCCGTAAATGCTCATTTATATTAACAGAGCTTTCCCAATGTGTCAATATCTTTTTGTAATTTTGTCAAAAAAAGTGCATATTTTATATCAACTGCCATCAAATATAGTGAGGTTATTGTATTTTTGTTGATTCGTTTTGATGTATAAATGATTTTATCGTTATGAACTAGTTCAATCTGTGTATAGATTGTACGATATTTTTTTCCATAAATGACTTTATCTTTATATAAATTTTTTTTAATAAAGATATCATTTGCAGGATTGGAACAGTAGATAAAATCCGAGTTATATCGCTTCTTTATATCTTTTAAAATAGATGGATCATCATTGGATACTATATAGACTGGTAAATGGATGCGATTAAAAAGCATGCTCCATTCAATTAGGCAATCATGATAATAGAGCGAGCGATTGGTTTTTAGAGAATTGAGATATAGTATGACATATAAAGAAGGAAAAGTAGGCGTATTTTGAGAATTTGTTTCAATAATTGACATATATGGTGTTTGAATGCGCAATAATATTGTATCATACTCTTTATTAGTGTACACTATTACTATGATAGAAATTGGAATTGATTTAGGAGCCGACCATTTGCGTGTTATTTCAAAAGAAGAAGGGGTTCTGTTTGATGAACCATGTATGGTTGCCTTTGACAAGAAAAAACATTTACTGGCTGTAGGTCAGGAGGCCAAGGACTTAAAGGGGATGCACGATGGAAGTGTTCGTGTTGTAGCACCTCTGGCTAAATCACCGATTGATGTTAGTTCGCTATATCTGCTATTAGAGGAAGTATGCAACCAGCTTCGCGTTTTTAGGATGTTTCAAAAAACGATTCTGCTTGTTTCTTATCCGACATCATTGGATGACGAACAATGTGAGGCGTTAAAACAGGCGCTGCTGGATTTAGGTGCTTTTAAAGTCTATTTTGATCAAGAGATATGGATTTCAGCTATTGGTGCAGGATTGGATGTGACTTTACCAATTGCACGCTGTGTCATGAATATCGGGTATACAAATTGCGACATTGCGATATTCCATGATGGTAGAATGCAGAAAAAATCATCCTGCCAGCTGTCAGGAAGACATGTAAATGCATTGATTCGAAAATGGATTCAGGACACATATAACATGCAGATTTCTGAGCATATGGCAGAAAAAGTCAATTTCAATTTAGGAAATACATTAAAGACAGCCAATCCAAAGTCAATGAATGTACAAGGCATTGATCTGGCAAGCAATCAGATGAGGGTTATATCCATTGAGGAAAATCAGATTGTTGATGTATTGAATCCGTTGGTTATGGAATGGGCAAACTGGATTTATGCATTCCTTTCCAGTTTAACGCAGAAACAGCAGGAAGATGTCATGATGCGAGGCATCATTGCATGTGGAGGGACAATGCTGTTGAATAATCTGAGGATAAACCTTCAACATTTATTATCATGTCCCGTTTATCTGGCTGACGATCCAAAACTAACGGTTGTGAATGGATTAATGACAGTATTAAATAGAATGGAATAGACAGATTCAAGAAGAATTTGTCTTTTTTTGTTGGCAAAGTTCTTATAATTCGCTATAATGGTAATTGGCTTTTTATGGCTTAACATCATTTCATTGAAGAGTAAGGAGGTTCCTAATTCCATGGCAAAACAAGATATGATCGAATTAGATGGTATCGTAGTTGACACATTACCTAACGCAGCTTTTAAAGTTAAGTTAGAAAACGGGCACGAGATTTTAGCTCACGTTTCTGGTAAAATCCGTATGCATCACATTCGCATTTTACCAGGTGATCACGTAACCGTAGAAATTTCACCATATGATTTAACACGTGGGCGTATTACGTTCAGAAGAAAGTAGTAATAAAAGGAGGGCACAAAGATGAAAGTAAGACCATCTGTAAAACCTATCTGCGACAAATGTCGAGTAATCAGAC
>JABUSD010000218.1 GCA_021442845.1 Holdemanella sp. | reverse complement strand
CAAATTTAACAATATTCTTTTGCACCACATCATTTGCACCACTTTCAATCTTTGCAATAGTTGACCTGTTCTTATATCCCATTAGTTCAGCCAATTCTTCTTGGGACATACCAAGTTCTTCCCTGCGTTTTCTTATTCTTTCCCCAATATGTGCCATTCAATCACCTTCCTTTCCATAAGAGTGCAAACTTATCTTAACATGATAGTTACTTTAAATCAACAAATTTGTTAAAAGGTGTTGACAATGAATCACGTTTGTAATAAATTGGGATTGTGATTTAGAATCACACAATAAATTAGGAAAGGGGGATAGAAAACATGACAAATACTTCAATGTTGCAACAGGCAATCAAAGATTCAGGTCTTAAGATTAGTTTTATCAGCAGGAAAATTGGTCTTTCAAGAACAGGGTTCTACAAAAAGTTATCAAATGAAAGTTCATTTAATGCTGAAGAAATTAAGAAGCTTTGTGAACTTCTTGAAATTACAGACCTGAAAATGAAGGAAGCAATTTTTTTTGCATCGTAGGTGATTTAAAATCACAGGAAGGCGGTGAAGGTAATGCAGGAAATGCTTTACACAGTGCCTGAAGTTGCAAAGATTTTGAAAACCAATACTGCATATGTTTACAAACTAAAGGATTCAGGGCAGTTGAAGTTTTTAAAGCTTGGAAGACTGAAGGTAAGAAAAGAAACATTAGAAAGGTTTTTAGCAAATATGGATGGCATGGATATCACAGACCCATTCAACATCCATGAATTGCAGGAAGGGGAAACAGATGAAGTTGTTGATTAAGCTTGATTCACTTATAGCGATGATTTCCATCAGCATGTTGGATTCGCAGACATGGATTCCAATGATGGTTGCATTTGTTTCAATGGTAATTCTTCTTGCCTGTGTTCCATATATCAACAGATGGGCAGGTGATTTTGATGACATGGACAGATGACCCTGTTGCAGACTATGCATCATATATGATGCGATGCAAGCGGATGAAGAAGCAAAAAGACCTAAATGCAGTTGTTGTGATGAACCTTTATGGGAATTTGCTTATCAGATAGGGGATGAAATTATCTGTGATGACTGCATAAAAAAATTTCGTATCGACACAGACAAATTAGTGAAGGGATAAACACATGGAATTAAGAATCAAGGAAATGTCGCTTCCTGAAGCAGTTGAATTCAATTTTGAGGAATTGAAGCAGGAACTGACTGATAAGGTGGCGCATTACAAAGGATTGGTCTACACAGATGACCAAATCAAAGAAGCAAAGGCAGATGTGGCTGAACTGCGAAAGTTCACCAAGGCACTGTCAGATGAAAGAATCAAGGTCAAGAAGGAATTTCTAAAGCCTTATGAAGCTTTTGAATCCAAGGTCAATGAATTGGCACAGATAGTGAATGAACCGATTTCATTGATTGATTCGCAGGTGAAGGAATATGAATCACAGAAGAAGCAGGAAAAGAAGGAATCAATCATAGCCTATTGGAATGAAAAGTATTCTGAATTCATTATTAAGATTGAACAGATTTGGGATGACAAGTGGCTGAATGCATCAGCTTCGATGAAGTCAGTTCAGGAAGCAATCGATTCAAAGACAGAACAGATTTCAAAGGACATTGATACATTGTCAAATCTGCCTGAATTCGGCTTTGAAGCGATGCAGGTATATAAATCTACACTTGACCTTACCAAAGCTATTTCTGAAGGTCACAGGCTTGCAGAGATACAAAGACAGAAGGAAGCCTATTTGAAGGTTGAAGAAGAAAGGCTGAAGGCTGAAGAAGCAAATCATGTGGTTGAAGAACCAATAATTGCTGAAGAACTTGAAGATGTAATGACATTTGATGATGATGCAGGATTTATCCCAAACTTTGATGGCACAGAATCAATTTGGCGCAATTATCGAATCGAACTGACCACAAATCAGAAAACTATTCTTGAACAGTTTCTGATTAGCAGTGGCATCAAATACCAAGAAGTATAGGGGGATTGAAAATGGA
>JABUSD010000287.1 GCA_021442845.1 Holdemanella sp. | reverse complement strand
GTGGATCAGTAAGCAGCAAAATAAAGAGCTTCCCTGAAAGAAACAACTCAGAGAGCGCCAAAGAAGTGCGCTATAATATCTTTTCTTACTCAAAAACTGCTATTGAAAGCTTTATATGAAAACTGGAAGAATGTATCTGCATTACAGGCATCCGAACTGCTTGGAGTATCTAAAATGTCCGTTACTCGGTGTTACGATGAAATCGAGGCATTAGGGTTGCCATTCATTAAAAAGCAAAGTAGATCCAGAAGATTCTATGCGATGGATAACAGAAAAGAAATGTGGGAAACCATGCTTCCATTTCTACGCAACCCTATTATTCGTATATTCAATTTGGAACAGAAACCGGAAGCCAATATGATTCTTAGTGGAACATCTGCACTATCAGAGTATTCGATGCTTGGAGAGGATCGTTGCCTTACTTATGCAGTTAAGAAGAATCAGATTAATGAATTTGGAATAAAGGGCATCCGAGAGGTTCCTATCAGTGAAGATCCTATCTGCATTGTTCACGAGGTAGGATATCTTCTTCCTTTTGGAAAAGGAGATGTAGTAGATCCCCTTTCGCTCACTTTAATGTTGACTGAGAGCGAATTGGAAGATCCACGCGTAGAAAGCTGTAAGAATGAAATGTTGGAGGAATTCGTATGGTAAAAGGAATTGATATTTTTCTAAAATATTTTCAAGATTATACTGATCAATATGTTCTGATTGGAGGAGCTGCATGTAGTGTATCCTTTGAAGAACAGAATATTGATTTTGGACGAACAACAAAGGATCTTGACGTTGTTCTTATTGCTGAAGCACAGACAAAGGAATTTGGAGAACAATTCTGGCAATTCATTAAAAATGGACAGTACAGAATAAGAGCCAAAAGCAACAGTGAGCCACAGTTTTATAGATTCGATAAACCCGAGGATGACCGTTTCCCTAAAATGATAGAACTATTTTCAAGAACTAACTATCTTTTAAAGGAAGAAACAGGTCTGACACCTATTCATATTGATGACTCTGTCTCAAGTTTATCTGCAATCCTATTGAACGATGCTTATTACCAGGCACTTCTAAGAGGTAGAGAGATTATAATGGGCATTTCTGTTCTAAAGCCAGAATGGATTATCCCTTTCAAAGCAAAAGCTTGGATGGATCTTCATAGAAAACAGGATGCAAGCTCTTCAGATATAAAGAAACATCGAAATGATATTATCCGTATTGCATCTGGAATACCTCTTCAAAAATGCATCTTGCCAGAAGAAGTAAAGAAAGACATGGAAATCTTCCTTAATGAATTTGAAATTAATGAAGCAGATTTAAAAAACTTGAAAATACGTGGAGTAAAACCTGTAGACATTAAGGAAACACTAAGAAGTGTATATGGATAATGACATATACAAAGCTGAGCTAATCGATTATGATAAACACCTATATTCTGTCAGATACCTTGAAAGACTTTCTGTGTGCTCAAAAATGAGAGTAATATTTATTATTTTGACTGTTCAAAATTTCATTTAGAATCTTATTTTCCACCATTTTTTGAACACACAACAATATTAGGAAAAAGCGTCCAATATTCCCTTTCTATAAAAGAAGATAATTATTATTTCATTGGTACAACAGAAAGAATAGAAACAGGTCCGGTCAGTCATGGCCGGACTTATTTTTATGATAATATTTGACGAGTAACGTAAATTAAGTTACTATTAAAATTAAGAACAGGAGTTGTATCATGAAAGAATATTTGGAACAGGTGTTGCATCAAGACATTGATGAGAAGAGATTTGAAGATACATCAAGATTGCCTTTAGAATGCAGAAAAGCTTTTAATTTGAACGTTTTGAAGATTGGATTGCAGGAGTTTATTCTTGCTGTACCTATTGAAGATATGAATCTGACTGAACTTCGAAAAATGCGTCTTCAAATAGAAAGATACACAGGATATCTTTGCGTTTTTTACCTGAAAAAAGTCAACTGGTACACAGCTCCTAAAATGGTAGAGGAAGGAATTCCTTTTGTGTGGGAAAATCATCAAGTATATCTTCCGTTTATGGG
>JABUSD010000156.1 GCA_021442845.1 Holdemanella sp. | reverse complement strand
TCTTCGTTATTATGGCAATCAGGTATTTGTACTTCCTACGGGTTTAGTATCCAATACATTCGATTATGGCAAGTTTGAAATAGTAAATACTTTGGAGTATATGAAGAATACATTGAATGTATGGAAACAGTTAGATTTTAAAAACGATGTGATTTGTACAGGTTTTATCTTAGATACAGACCAGAGTTCATATATCTTAGATGTATTAAAGGAAAGTGATGCATATAAGATGGTGGATCCAATTATGGGAGATGATGGAAAGCTATATAACGGAATTGATGATAAGACAATTCGTGCCAACCGTGAACTTTGTGCTGTCGCCGATTTGGTTGTTCCTAATTTTACCGAAGCTAGTTTTTTAACGGATTTATATACCGGTAAAACTGTTGTTTCAAAAGAAGAAGTGATGGAAGTCATTGATGGATTAAGAAAATTAGGAAGTAAGAATATCTTAATTACCAGTTTATTATTGGATGATGGCAAACATTATATTGCCGGATATGAAGACGATTATTTCTTTATTGAATTTGATTATCTTCCCGTTCGTATTCCTGGTACAGGAGATATCTTCTCTTCTGTATTGATTGCCGAATTAAGTAGTGGTTCTTCTTTATTTGATGCGACAAATAAGGCAAAGGATTTTGTCTTTAGAATTGTCGAAAAGAATGTCAATGTAGAAGATGCCTATAAAGGTGTCAATATTGAACGATATCTGCATTTATTAGGAGAAGTACATGATTAAGATTACTTTAGTGGAAAAATTAGGAAAGGGTACATGTCATAGAAACCATAAAGTAGGGGATAGCTTTGATTATGAAAAAGATCGTGGTTTAATCTGTCCTATGGCTATGCATACATTATTTCCTTATATTGATATTCTAAAATATGGAGGAAACATTCCCGTATCATCCAAAGGGGATATTCGTGTCTGCTGTCCTGATTATGATATTATCAATGTCTTTAAGATTGAAAAGGTATAATTCGTTAGAATAACGTTCAGTGTATACTGGACGTTTTTTATCATGGTTTAAAATATAGGATTTAAAAGCCAATGTATGGATATGGAAAAAGACATAATGATTATGGCATTGGTTTTTACTGTACAGAAAATCTTGAAATGGCAATGGAATGGGGGGTTAATGCCAGACAGGATGGATATGCCAATATATATGATTTTGATATGGATGGATTAACTGTTTTGAATCTAAATGATGAAAAATATTGTATATTGCATTGGCTTTCTATTCTTCTTGAAAACCGAGAATTTTAAATGAATTCACTTCTTGCACAAGAAGCCAAAGACTACTTAACAAATTACTTTTTGCCAGATTATCAATCTTTTGATGTTGTCATTGGATATCGTGCTGATGATAGCTATTTCTCTTTTGCACAGGATTTTTTAAATGGAACAATATCCTATCGTCAGCTATCAAGAGCTATGCGCCTTGGTAAACTAGGACAACAGATTGTTCTTAAAAGTCAAAAGGCATTTTCACAGATTACATTTGTGGATGCACAGATTGCCAAAGCAGATGAGTGGTTTTCAAAAAAGAAGTATAGAGATCAACGAGCAAGAGAAGACTATTTTAGTTCTCGTAAAAATAAACGAAAGAAAGAGGATTTATATATCATACAGATTTTAGATGAGGAGATAAAAGAGAATGATGAACGCTTACGATAGAACCTATCTGGAAAAGGCAAGGATAGCCCTTGGGCGAATGCTTGATTATGCCATCTATGATTTAAAGTTTGAATTGAGTACATTTTGGAAACAATTTCTTGTTTCTGATGTCTGTATGCAATATGAACAGGGAAATCCATCGATTCTTGCTGGTCGTTCTGGTGTAGAACTTGCCTTGATGGTTCTTGATTTAGATGAAAAACCTTGTCAAGCTTCCTATATGGAAGAAAAAAGTGATGTATATTGGCTAGGCTGGGCGTTGGCTTATTATCAATGGGAAACCTGTCTTTCCTTTTTCAGATAACCGAATATATTCCTATTCATGAAATCTGTCGGATGTATTCTCCTTATCATGAAATGGATATACG
>JABUSD010000336.1 GCA_021442845.1 Holdemanella sp. | reverse complement strand
CCTTCTCCCCAGTATTCCTTCATATAGTTTCCATTGATGGATACTAGTTTATTTGGAGCTTCTTTAAAGCGGGCAAAGTAGCGACCTAACATGACAAAGTCAGCACCCATAGCTAAGGCAAGGGTGATGTGATAATCATGAACGATACCACCGTCAGAACAGATTGGAATATAGATTCCTGTTTCTTCAAAATATTTGTCACGTTCCTTAGCAACATCCAATGTAGCCGTTGCCTGTCCACGTCCAATTCCCTTTGTTTCACGTGTAATACAGATGGATCCTCCACCAATACCAATCTTGATAAAGTCAGCACCTGCTTCGGCTAAGAATCTAAATCCTTCACCATCAACAACGTTACCTGCTCCAATCTTTACCGTATCCCCATATGTATCACGTACCCATTTGATTGTATCGGCTTGCCAGCATGAATATCCTTCGGAAGAGTCAATGCATAATACATCAACACCTGCTTCCAATAGAGCAGGAATACGCTTCTGGTAGTCTCTTGTATTGATACCAGCTCCTACGATATAACGCTTATGGCTATCTAGTAATTCTAATGGGTGATCCTTGTGGGAATCATAGTCTTTTCTAAATACGAAAGAAACAATGCGCTGGTTCTTATCCACAATTGGAAGCTGATTCAATTTGTTGTCCCAGATGATATCATTGGCTTCAGATAAAGTCATATCTTCTGTTCCGACAATCAGCTGATCATAAGGTGTCATGAAATCCTTTACCTTTACGGATAAATCCATACGGCTGATACGATAATCACGGCTTGTCACAATACCAACTAGTTTTCCATAAGCCGATCCATCTTCGGTAACAGCCATTGTTGAGTGTCCTGTCTTTTTCTTCATCGCAAGCACATCCGCTAATGTCGCTTCTGGTGAAATGTTAGAATCACTCTTCACAAATCCTGCTTTTGTCGATTTAACACGACGTACCATAGCAGCCTGGCTTTCAATCGACTGGCTTCCAAAGATAAAGCTTACACCACCTTCTCTTGCCAAGGCACATGCCAATTCATCACCAGATACAGCCTGCATGATAGCACTTACCATAGGGATGTTCATCGTAATCGCTGGCTTTTCCCCTTTTTTATATTTCACTAAAGGTGTTCTTAAATCTACATTGTCCGGAATACAGTCATGCGATGTATATCCTGGAATCAATAAATATTCACTAAAAGTTCTTGATGGTTCTGATAAAATTTTTGCCATAAAAATCTCCTCTTGTTTACTTAATGTATACATTATATTCATTAATGTCTTTTAGTCAAGTTAAATATTCACAACGATTACACTATAAGGAGCAATGCGAATGGATGAGGTCTTTTCTTCATTCAATTCGCCATTGTCAAACAATATTTTTACACTTTCATTGAATTTATATTCAAATTCATTGCTGGTTGGATTAAAGAAAGCCATACAATGATCTTCCTTTCCAAAACAGTCATAAACAAGCATCTGGTTCTGATAGACATCAAAATTGACCTTATCCTTGATATCTTTGGCATTGTCCATTCTAAAGCAGGAGTGCTCTTTACGAATCTTAACAAGCTGCTTGAATTCTTCAACCATCCATTTATTGCGATCCTTTAGATGGTAATCCATCTTGTTGATAGTATCTGGCTTATTATAGGAATTACCAATGCCTCTTTTTGTACGACCAAATTCCTGTCCGGCATGAATGAATGGAATACCTTGGGCTAATAGAACCATGGCATTTGTCAGAATCTGACGTTTCTTACGGATCTTTTCCGATTCCTGGAAACAACAGATTAAATTCTTATCCCATAATGTCTGGTTATCATGACATTCAACATAGTTCAATACCTTTGTCGGTGAATCATACGTATCCTTCTTACATAAGGCAGCCATATTTTCCCTTGCTGCTTCAATCAATTCCACCTGACCAGATGCATAGCCTTTTCGGGATAATTCATAGTTGCTTCCATGAATGACCTCTCTAAATTGATCTGAGAAATGAGCAATATTAGGCATCTTAGACTGATTAATCTGCGATGCTCTGGCATATTCTGGTAAAAAGGATGGCATATTCCAGCCTTCTCCATA
>JABUSD010000233.1 GCA_021442845.1 Holdemanella sp. | reverse complement strand
TTCCTGGATGACCTTACGGATATCTACACCACCTACTTCAATGCATCCTTCCGTCACATCATAGAATCGTGGCACCAGATTGATCAATGTCGATTTACCTGAACCTGTACTTCCAACAAAGGCAGTAATCTGTCCTGGCTTTGTTTCAAAGGAGATATCCGTCAAGACATATTCCTGGGCATCCGGATAATGGAAACATACATCCTTGAACACAACGGTTCCCTTTTTACTTTCATCAAATTCTAAAGATGTTTCAGGATCTGTAATTGTGATTGTTTCTTCCAATACTTCATTGATACGGGCTGCCGAAACATTGGCACGTGGAAGCATAATCGATACAATGGTAATCATGATAAAAGAAGTGATTACCTGCATACTATACTGCATAAAGGCCATAATGCTTCCAATCTGAATCACTCCGGCATCTACCTGTTTAGCACCAAACCATAATATCAGCAGCATGGTTCCATTCATGATTAACATAATCAATGGAAGAAGTACGGCAATGGCTCTTGTCGTAAACAGCATCGTATCTGTAATTGTCCGGTTGGCATCATCAAATTTTTGGGCTTCCACTTCCTGGTTATTGAAAGCTCGAATGACAAGCATTCCATCCAATAATTCTCTTACAGCTCCATTCATTCTATCGATATATTTCTGCATCTTTTTGAACTTTGGCATAACCAGTATAAACACAAAGATGATGATGACTATAATCGTTGCGATAGTAAGTCCAATAATCCATGTCATATTGGCATTTGAATTCAGCACATGAATCAAGGCCCCGATTCCCATAATCGGTGCATAGATGACAATACGAATCATCATGATGATCGCATTTTGAACCTGCTGGATATCATTGGTTGTACGGGTAATCAATGTGGATGTGGAAAACTTCTGAAAGTTCTCTAAAGAAAACGAAGTGATCTTTTCAAACGTATCCTTTCTTAGATTACGGGATATACCCGCCCCAATTCTTGCGGAGAATAGACCAACCGCAATAGCACAGATGGCACTCAATAAGGCGAGTCCTAACATTTTAATTCCATTGACAGTAATATACGATTGCTGGATCTTTCCCATATCCATTCCCAATTCCTGATATTCCTGCTTAACAAACTGACATGCCATACTTTGAATCGTTGATTCACCTAAAGTATCCATGTTCTTAATAGCCTGTTCCTTATAGTTTTCTATTCCATTTGTCATAATAAGCACAGGAATCTCTTTTCCAGATGCCTGTGCTTCCTGTAAAATCTGTACAAATGTCAACTGCAGAAGGTTTAAAGTATCATTCAATTTACCTGTATCTGCACCTTCCTTTAAGAAATAGACATTTTCCTTTTTTAATAGCGGAACTTGTTCTACATCTTCTTTTGATGCATTTTCTACAGTCTTTAATTCATAACTTGATTCAATTGTCTTTTTTTCTTCATCACTTGCAACCATGAGATAGCCATTTAATGTTGATTCACGAATATACTGATAGATTCCTGAATCAATCCCTCCATTCTGAATACCGTTATTGACGATATTCTGCATGAAATCAGGCAATGTCAATTCACACCATGCCTGCCCTGATAGAAGAAGAATACATACTAAAATAGAAATAAGGAATGGCTTCAAATAACGTAGAAGCTTACTCATTCTCTAACTCCTCGAAAAACGTAATTGTTTTTCCTATAATCTTACAAAGCTGCTGTGCTTCCTCCTGGTCTAAATAATCAATGAATTTTCCAATGACAACATTGTATTCCTTCATCTTATTTTCAAAAGGAATCAGAATCTGATCCGTCAATTGCACATAGACAACTCTTCGATCTTCATTTGAACGCACTCTTTTTACCCATCCCTGCTTTTCATAAGCACTGACACTTTGGGATGCAGCTGCCGTAGTAACATTTAAATAATTGGATAAATCCGAAATCGTTGTCTTATGATCTTGACTTGCTTTGTAGATATAGTTTAACACATTTATATCTTTATATCGAATTCCTTCTACTGGTGATTTCTGTTTTCTAAGATATTTCATCATGCGAATATCCGCTTCATGAATAATATCAATGATATGTTCTTTCTCCATA
>JABUSD010000162.1 GCA_021442845.1 Holdemanella sp. | reverse complement strand
CCGGAAATCCCGGAATTCGATTTTGTAATTCGGATCAGATTATTGATTTCATCATTCTTATCAATTTCAAACAAACGTTACACCCTCCAGTTCTCTATTTTTAAGGGACGAACTCACAGTACCATCTGATTTTAAAACAAGATAAGCCGCATCCGCCTGTTTCAACATATAATAATCATTCATACTGTCTCCAAAGGCCTTAACATAGCAGCCTCTGTTTTGCAGGAGCTTTGCAACAAAATACTTTGTGTCTGCATTAAGCTCGTTCCCATAGAATACCGACATTCCGTAGATATTGCCTATCATCTTCCAAATATCGATTATCCCTGTCGTCAGAATAATTGGCTCGCCTTCCAGCAGTCCTGTAATACGGTTATTGATGGTAAATTCTCTCACATCTTTTGCTTTTTTTGAACAGTCTACCTGACTCAAAAACTCGGCAAGCTCACGGTGGTGTCGCCATGACTGAAAGCCTGTATAGAAATTACCATCAAAAACATGCGTCTTATACCCAAGATGTGCGCTGCTGTCTTCCTTTATATAAGTTCTATCCCCATCGATTAACGAAATGACAGCCGCTTCAGGGATTCTTGCAACAATATTTGAGGCAGTCTTAAAGCTACTGAAACCCCGGACAATTTCATCAATAAAATCCAGAACAAGATTTATGTCTGAAAAGAATCCCTCTTTTGGGTTATCAATGACATAAAAATCCTTATTGTGCTTATGGCAATAATCCCTTAGTGAATCTATTTCGAATTTCTGCCATTCATCAATATCATTCCTTAAATACTTGCTGTTCCTCGTAGACTCCTTCATTCTTTCTTTTAAAATATCCGGATCTACATATAGGTAAAGAAATGCATCATACAAATCACCGTCTGCTTCAGTGAATACGATTTCTTCGCCAAAAGAATAGTGTCCATCCATGATGAAGTCATTCTTCCCTTTTAAAAACACTGCCAGCTGTTTTCTAACTTCATCCTTCTGATTACCGGATAAATCATGAAAGTTCGGAGCAATTTCCTTTAATAATGTACTTCCTGCCAAAACTTCCAGGCTTTTAACCTTATCCAGGATGAAGGTCTTGCCGGCTGTTGGCAATCCATACAATCCTATTCGCATAAACTCTCCTTATAACATTTGTTTCGATTAAACATCAACGAAACCTCTTTCAGTTCATCAAATGGCGTATCACTCTTTCCAATCGGAGGAAGATCTACGCAATTACCGCAGATATAAATATTTCCATTTGAGTAGAAGTAATTATTCATTCCGGCGCCGCATAATCCGCCATACATGGTGCAGTCATATCCACCCCTTCTGACGTTTAATACTTCAGCGGCTTTATCCAGAAAACTGTTAAATTCGTCCAGTGCTATACAATATTTACCTATCATTCTGGAAAAGGTTATCCGGTTATTAAACTGCTTGAAAAATTCTATTGTTTCATCCGCTTTATCTAAGACATCCCGCCCTACAGTACAATTCATAGATGGGTACTTTCCCATGATTTCCTTATAAAGGGCTACCTTTTCCATTACCTTAGCGTGTGTATTGCAGCGATACTTATCATGTATCTCCTGAATACCATCAATAGAAAAGCCAACATTGACATTTAATTCTTTGAAGAACATCAACATCTCTCGATTCAGCAACAGACCATTTGAAATCGTATAAGCTGCTATCCGACCGTCTTTCAAATAGTCTGCAATATAAAGCAGATACTCCTTAAGTACTTCATAATCCAACAGCGGTTCTCCGTTCCCAACAAAACCGATTTTGAACAGTTTTATTTTGTTCTTCTCGATACTGACTTTAACATTATCCAGGATTTTGAAAACATCCATCGGTTGTTCGTGTATGTTGTCCTTTTTCTCATGAAAATGACAGTATTCACAAGCAAGATTACATCGGTTATTAATAGAGATGCATATTCTATCAGTCATCATCTTCCTCTTCAAATTCTGGAAGTCTGTTCCACCAGTCTTCTGCCGTTCTATTGTTTCTATCTCTAATAAGTGGATCGGCTTTCTGTTCGTTTATCAAATAATTATAAATTGCCTCATATCTGTCATATTTTTTCCCTTTGTTTTTTCT